>JACRLA010000221.1 GCA_016215145.1 Chloroflexota bacterium | reverse complement strand
CTGTAAAAACGATTGGCGATGGTGTCATGGGGATATTTGCCGGGCCCAAGGATGCGTTAGCCGCTATCGCCGACTCGCTCACCGGGATGGCGGCACTTAATCAACAGTTGGGTCTTCAAGGTGAGGAACGATTAATGCTTAAGGTGGGGTTGCATGTCGGACCGTGTATCGTCGTGACGCTCAATAAACGTTTGGTTTATTTCGGTGAAACCGTAAACATTGCCTCACGTTTGAGCGGGGTAGCGCAAGGCGACGATGTGATCCTGAGTCATAACATATTAGAAGACCCAAGTAATTACGCCTTCGCCAAAAGTTTGGGTCAACTCACTTCGTTAACTGCCAAACTCAATGGGTTGCCGCAGGATTTTGATCTCCACCGTTTGATGATCGCTTAATTCAAGTGATAGGATAAATGCGTGAGCCGCTTTTCCTTTAAAAGCCTTCGCAGCCGTTTGCTAATCGTGTTGCTTGGCTTGACCGCCTTGCCAGCACTGCTGATCGGTAGTTTGGCTAACTACAATGCGCGTCAAACCATTGAACAACGAGTGAGCGCGCAACTCAACTCTATTGTCGATCTCAAAAAAGAGCAGATCAATGTCTGGCTGGATGATCGGAAGGCTGATGCTCGTCTGCTCGCCGACAATTTTCTCATCGAAGAACACTTCACCGAAATTCTCGACCCACGAACCGATCCCCAACGCCGCGCCGCCTTCTCAGGTTTTTTGATCGACAACTTACGCGGCGTGCAAAAAGCCCGAACGGGTTACCGTGAGATCATGTTCGTGGACCTCGGCGGCAAAGTAATCCTTTCTACTGATTCAACCCACATCGGTGCAAATTGGTCGGCGCATCCTGCAATTGTTATGACCTTTGCTTCGCCAAACGGCGAATATATTTACGACATCCATCGCGAAGAGGACAGCGATACGCCGGAGATGACTTTCGGGCATGTGATCCATGCCGTAGATCTTAAAACTGACAAGGTGTTGCCCAATGTCAACGGCGCAGTAATTATCCGGGTGCGAATGGATGAAACACTCTATCCACTTATCAGCAACTGGCCCGATAAAGGAAAGACAGGTGAAACGTTGCTGGTGCGAAACGCAGCGGCGGATACGTTATTCCTCAACCCTCTCCGATTCAACGAAAACGCCTCTCTCACTCTTCATATTTCCAAGACTTCCCCTGATGCTCAACCTGCTCATCTTGCGGCGGCGGGGCAAGAAGGGATTATTCAAACGTTGGATTATCGCGGCGTGCCGGTATTGGCAGCCTACCGCGCGATCCCTCAGATGAAGTGGGGAGTTGTTGCTAAACGCGATAGCGAGGAATCATTTGCGCCAGTGGCTGAACTGGCACGCGAGGTGCTTATCATCACGGCGTTAATATTAATCGCGGCGGTAGCGGTTGTGGTGATCCTCTCACGCGCGCTGACACAACCTCTCGTTCATCTTGTTGCCGCCACGCAAGCCGTTGCCGCCGGCAATTTTGAGGTTGAGATGACGACGGATAATCGGCGCACGGACGAAATCGGTCAACTCGCCAAGTCGTTTCAATCTATGATTGCCGCGGTGCGTGATCGGGAATCTCAACTTCAATCTCATGCTAAGGAACTCGAACTCCTCAACCAATTGGGGCGCGACATCGCTGCGACTCTGGACTTGCGTACCATCAGCACTCATGTGGTGACCCATGTCGCCGAGCGATTCAATGGTTTTCTTTGTGGACTGCTGTTATACGATGAGTCATCTGAAGAACTTGTCGCTTATTCTGCTGCCGGTCACGGCGCGAATCGGATTGCTCTAGGTGATCGTACGCCGCTCGGTCATGGGCTTATGGGTCAGGCGGCGCTGACGCGCCAAACCCAGCTTGTCAACGATGCGGCAGCACAACCTGATTTTGTGCCGCTCGCGGGTCTTGATATTCGCGCCGAAGTAACCATTCCCATTTTGCGTGAGGAGAAACTTCTGGGTGTATTGGTTGTGAGCAGTGATCACGTCAACGCATTCCATCGTGATGATGTGTTATTGCTCGAAACACTTGCCGCACAGTTAGCACCTGCCGTAGAAAATGCTCGACTCTTTCGTGATTTGAGCGCTTCAAATGATTACACGCTGGATGCATTAGCCGCCGCACTCGATGCCCGCGATAAAGAAACAGAAGGTCACTCTCGCCGCGTCGTCGCTTATACACTTGCCATCGCTCGTCGAATGAATTTGACCCAACAAGAACTCGACACGATTCGCCGCGGCGCACTGTTGCACGACATTGGCAAGATCGGCGTGCCCGATGCAATTTTGTTGAAGGCTGGACCGCTGACAGAAGAGGAACGCGCCGTGATGCGCCGCCATCCTGAATGGGGTCAACGGATTCTGTCGGGTATCCCATTTTTAGAAGTGGCTGCCGAGATCGTGTGTACGCATCAGGAGCGTTGGGATGGTGGCGGCTATCCGCGCCAACTTAAAGGTGAAGCGATTCCGCTGGGGGCGCGCGTCTTTGCCATCGCCGATACTTTTGACGCCATCACTTCCGATCGACCTTATCGTGCCGGACGATCTTATTCTATCGCCCGCGCCGAGATCGAAGCGGGAAGTGGAACGCAGTTCGATCCGCGCGCGGTGGAGATATTTTTACAAATTCCCGAATTAGAATTCATGCGTTTGCGCGCAGAAGCACTCACCTCACCTGCGGTGACTCAGCCGCTCCCGCTATGGGCGGAACTTCCTGTTTCCTCCACCTCATCAGTTGAATTAGAGGCGCTCAATCGTTTAATCAAAGCTGTCAGTGGGTCTCTAAATCTCGATGAGATTCTGCGTGAGGCGGCATGCACCACCGTCGAGACGCTGGGCGCGGCGGCTTGTGGGTTGTTCTTGTACGAAGCTGAAACGGATATTTTGACTCTTGCCGCCGCCTACGGATTTCCCGAATCACTCAAGGATCGTTTTAGCCGTTTCCCTGTAAGTGGTTTTCATAATGAAGTGGTCGTGCGTGAAGCGTGTATTCGCTTGCACGACGATATTGCCGAAGTGCCGGCCTTTGTCGAATTAGGGTTATTGAAATCACAACCAGAGTGGGGTGCTTATCTGTGTGTTCCGTTGACCGCGAAAGGTGAAGTCAGCGGCATCATGGGCGTACTCAGCCGACGACCCCGCGCCTTTGAGTCACATGACATCACTCTGTATCAAGCGATGGGTGAACAGATCGGCTTGGCGATTGCGAATGCCCGACTCTATCAAACGACTCAACAACAAGCCATGACCGATAGCCTGACCGGGGCTTATAACCGTCGTCATTTTGATGAGTTTCTACCAAAAGAGATCGAGCGTTGTAATCGCTATCGTCATGGTGTTTCTCTGATTATGCTCGATATGGATCGCTTTAAAGAATATAACGATGCTTACGGTCATCCGGCGGGGGATGAAGTGCTTCGTCAGGTTGTGAGACTCATTCTCAAAAACGTGCGTGGGGTGGATGTGGTTGCTCGTTACGGCGGAGAAGAATTTGCCGTTGTTCTACCGGAGACCGACCTCGCCGGGGCCTGTATCGCTGCCGAGAAGATCCGCGCTGTTGTTGACACTCATCGTTTCCCCAAAGGTCGTCTTACGGTTAGTTTAGGTGTAGCTCATTGTTCGCTTGATTCCGAATCATCTCCGGATGTGCTTCTGGCTAGAGCAGATCAAGCGCTATATAAAGCGAAAAACAACGGACGCAATTGTGTTTGTGTATGGCAGCCAGAGTTCGGTTCAGTAACCAGACAGACACCATGACGCGACCATTAATTTTTCGTGGGCAGAAGGTCGAAGATGCACGGGACGCGTATTTAGTGACGCAGGCATTGATCGGAACGACGGATCGCCCACAGACGAAAGATAAGGGTTGCGTTTCGGTAGAGTGTATGCAACGTTGGTTTGTTCACCTTATTGAAACGAATGCTTTGCCTGCCAACGAACGTATTCTCATCGGCGACATATTAGCGACATTGGGCGATACGCGATTCGATCCCACTACCTACTATTTACCAAAAGATAAGACGTGGGGCTTTGTAGAGATTCCTGCGGGCAAGTTCATCATGGGTACCCGCCAAGAAGATATACCGGCATTGATGAAAAAATTTGGCGGTGATGTCAATTTGTATGAAAGTGAGACGCCTCAACACCTTGTAGATTTGCCACGCTATTTTATCGCCCGCTATCTTGTAACGGGAGCGCAATTCAAACACTTTGTCAAAGTGAGCCATTACAAACCAGATGATAAAGATAGTTTGCGCGAGCCTGATAATTGCCCGGCATGTTATGTGACATGGCGCGACGCCATTGCCTATTGCGATTGGTTGACTACAACATTGAAGAAAGAGCAAAAGACTCCAGAACCATTGGCAAGTTTATTGCAAAAAGAACAGTGGCGCATCACGCTGCCGAATGAACCGCAATGGGAGAAGGCGGCTCGCACTACGGATGGACGACTCTTTGCGTGGGGAGATGAATTTGATTCGGACAAAGCGAATATCGATTCGAACATTAACACGACAAGCGCCGTAGGATGTTTTCCAAAAGGGACCAATCACTATGGACTGCAAGATATGACTGGTAATGTTTGGGAATGGACGCGAAGCGTATACGCTAACTACCCATACAATCTCAAAGATAAAAAGCGCGAGGACTTGAAGGCTAAGAATGTTGCACGCGTATTGCGGGGTGGCGCATTCGGTAACAATAAGAGGTACGCACGCTGCGCGTATCGTTTAAGGCTTTCCCCGGACGGCAGGAGCAAATACTACGGTTTTCGGGTGGTAGCGTCTCCATTTTGACTCGATATAAATTCACTGCCAAAGAATGCTGAAATGCCTGAACTGCATCCGGGTTTAGTGATTCTATTTGGGTCTGGCGAGACCTCGCCTAATGGAGGCCGCATTTTTGAATCTGTGGCGCGGCGACTCGCCGGGCATCTACGAGCGGTCATCCTGGAAACCCCAGCCGGCTTTGAATTGAACTCAGCCCAAGTCGCGGGGCGTATCGCTAATTTTCTGCGCCAACGTTTGCAGAACTATCAACCGGAGATCACCATCATTCCGGCTCGTAAACGAAACACCTCCTTCAGTCCTGACGACTCGGAACTGATCCGTCCTCTGCTCCAATCTAATCTGATCTTCCTGGGTCCAGGAAGCCCGACCTATGCTGTTCGCCAGTTATACGAGAGTCGTGCTTGGCATACACTGGTCGCCCGTCATCGTCAGGGTGCGACGATCGTCATGGCGAGTGCGGCGACTATCGCCTGTACAGAACATTCACAAGCAAACGAATCTCATCAGGCACTGTGAGGTAATGAGCACGCAGGGCGGCTCCGCCAAATTGATCTTTATTAGGCATTGACTTTCCCGAAATACGTTGACTTTTTTCTCCTGCTCTGCGTTGCTATGGAGTCGATAACCATCGTTGCCTCCATTTTTATTTTTCGCCAAAACGTTTTCCACAAACGCCTTCACGAAAACCAAATCCCAAAGTTCAAAATTCAAACTCCAAATTTCCAACTTCCAACCTCTAATCTCCAACCACTTAACCATCCAACCACCCAACCACCTAACCATCCCCAAACCCCAACGTGCGCGGATCATCTTCTGTCGGTTCAACCACCATCGAGAGTAAATCCGCTGCCGCCAATGCAATATGCCCGCTATCAAAAAACACCACACTCTGACAGGCATTGCCAAAAGTCAAATCAATCAACCGATTTTGCTTCCCCGCCTCACGCGCCGCGCGCTTCATCGGCGCCAACTCCCAACGCCCCACCGCAATCACATGCTCGCGCGCAATCAACCCACCCGCACCCACCGCCAACAATGGCGAAACAGTTTTAACGATCATTTGTAAAAACTCCTACCGGCGATTCACCATCCACCACCTCATTCGCTAGCGCATCCGCCAACCGGTTTTGTTCGCGTGGAATGTGCGTAAAGCGCAACGATTTAAACTCTGTCACCAACCGCCGCAATTCCAACTGTTGTCGTTGTAACTCGCGCGAATGAGTCGCCGCCCTGCCCTGCATCTGATGCACCAGAATTTGGCTATCGGAGCAAAGCAGCCACGAGCGATGCGCCTCACGGCGCAACTGTTGCAAAGCCAAGATCGCCGCCGCGTATTCCGCCTCGTTATTCGTCAAACGCCCGGTGCGCGCCCCGAACCATTGGCGCACCGCGCCGCGCTCATCGCGCACAATCACCGCCAAGCCACACTGCCCGCGCTCGGCGCGCACGGCAGCACCTACGTAAATACGCCACACCTCTTTTTTCGCCTGCCAGTCTCGAAACATCTTTCAACTCCATCTCACCTGAAGATGTGATCACTATGGCACTTTTTTTCAAAAATCATTTTGAGTCGCGGCAACTTTGCATGGCAGCGGTTTCGCCAAAACGCAAGGTTGCAGTTAAATAAAAAGCCCGCATCCTCAAATGAAGATGCGGGCTTTTAGAGTCACCTCTTCCCCTTCAGGCAAAATCATCCCGCAGATAATGCAAACGAATCTGAACCCGCCTGTGCCCCAACGCTTCGGCAAGTCCAATCTGCGCTTCGGCTTTTGTACATCCTTCACTCAGCAAGCGACGGTATAACTCATTGGCGTATGTCGCCCGAAAATCATGTGTGCGTGTATGCTCGATGCCAAGCGATTTACAAGCCTGTGTGAGCGCGCGTTGATAAGGGCGCTCCAACTTCTTTCGATCACGAAACACTCGTCCGTCTCGATGCTTTAACCCTTGCGCGCGCAAGTCTAATAAAAACGGCGCGTACTCGGATGAGACCGGCACCTCACGCGGTCTGCCACCTTTGGTGTGATCGCCATGCGCCAAACGAATCACTTTCCCCGTTTCGTCAATCGCCTCTGCCCGCAAATTAATCGCTTCGCTCACCCGCAAACCCGCCACGCGTTGTAATTTTGCCAGCTGTCCAAAGCGTGGATCCGTTCCCTTCTCCAAGAATTCAGTCAACATTGTCGCCTCCTGTGAACTATACGGCTCGGGACGCGGGTCGCCGTGTCGCCCGAAACCGCCACTTAACAAGGGTGGAGCACCTTTCGTTTTATAACCCACGCGCCGCATCAGCGCATCGCCTTTGCGAATCGCCGACCAGTATTTGCCAATCGTGCCCGCCGCCCGATCTTGTTGCCCAAGCGCATTGATAAACTCCCGCGCGATCTCCGGCGTAAGATCGCCCACAAAACGAACACCGTGCTTTTGACGAGCATACTTGGCAAAGCGGTTGAAACACTCAATGTAATCACGAATAGTAGCAATGGCAAAAATCTCCTCATCCGCCTCGCCAATGCGTTTCGCCAGATGACGACTGCGCCCAATCGCGTTCCCCGAATCAAAAAGACGTTCAATCTGATAAACCAACGAACCGCAATTCTTTCGCATATACGTTTGCTCTTTGCCAGCCAACCTTCACCTGTGCCAGTAGACGACAGCGAGTTTAACGAGAGAATTTCCATTCCACCGTTTCTCCGCAATCGGAAGATTTTTTTTCACCGCTTAATAGCGGTGTTGTTTTGTTTATAGGCTCAGTTGAGACTCTCCCGGGGAGAGCACAGCGAAGAACAACCGCTGCAGCGCGCAGCCTGTAGAGCACAGCAACTCGCGAAGGAAGCTGCGCCCCAACACCCTTCGCACTGCATGGTGGGTCTCAATGACCCATTGCGGACAGCGCGGAGTCCAAGACGCCCGCTCTGCCCAAGGCATCCGGTGATCTAAGATCTCCGGACACCGAGCAAGGAGAACCAAGTTCTACCAAGCTCTGAGGTGTAGAACTCACTAAGGAGTTCACAGACGGGGCGAATGTAGTCGAAGTAAGATGGGATGACAAGGTAGTCGGGCGAGAAGATTGAAACGAGATTCTCAGGAAATTCGAGTTGAGTTTATATTAGCCGACCTGCAACATCATCACAAGCCACACGCTCGCCAGTAGCTAAAAATACGGTTGAGTCTTTCATGACACAAAAGTTGTAAATTTCAGATAGGCGGCGCAGCACAGATCGTACTTGAGGTATGTCAGTGAATTTGATCAACTCGCCCAAATAATAGGGATTCACCAAGTTAATCCACTTGGAGTTAAATAATGAAGGCGTTTCCAAACCGGCTGAACGAGAACCTGACATAGGCAAATAAGTAAAGGTCATTTCGTCCTTTGCTGACACCACATACGCTAGCGCAGGAATTCTATCTTCTTGAATAGATCGAATCAAAAATGGCACAGTCCGCGGATCATTTGTGCGTGCCAAAACCTTGAATAGCGACTCTCGTGTTTCAAGTCTTTCGGTAGTCGACAAGAGACCACACAAATAAGGCACAGCCTCTGCCGCGCCAATCTTAGCAAAGGCTTTCAAAGCTAAATACTCCAAACCAGAGTCCTTCTCCTCCAGAGCAAGCCGCTTTTTCAATTGGCTTAGCGCTTTAGTCTTATGCTCAGCTGACACATTTGGCAAAGCAATATAAGCAGCACGCCTTTCCAATGGAATTTCACTCTTCGTAAAATGCACTAACGAAGCCACAATCTTTCCATCGTGAATCCTGCCTTGAAAAGCTATTAGCGCTTTCTCGGCTTCCTCACGTACAAACTCATCCGAATCGGTTGCCAACCGCAATAGGGATAGGATCACGCGCTCATCTGAAAAATTACCCAACGTTATGGCTATATAACGCCGCACGTCTTCATTCGGATGTGTTGAAGATGCAAGCAGGGTCTCGAGCATTGACGCATCATTGATATAAGTCAAATAATTAAGTAAACTCGTATCAGCACGTTCTCTGTGCACACTCAGATCAATGAGCAAATCAACAATCGCCGAATGTGAGCAGCGTGACAACGCCTTCGCAATGTCCTTGAGGCGATAATATTCCGGGGAATGATCTCGCACCCACTGAATCAAAACATCGACTGCATCATGCGTAGCGATTTCTCCTAGGGCACAGATGACGCGTGAATCCCCATAGCTCATTTTATATAGCGCTTGTTTAAGCAAAGGCACAGCTCTTTGCTCTTTGAGTATCCCCATCAACTCAGAAAAATGATCCTCATACGAATCGTTTTGCAAAGCAGAGGCGAAATCCTCCAGTACATTAACAATGGCATCCTCTTCACCTTGAAGAGCTAAATATCGCATAAATTGACTGCGAATATCCGATTCCGAAGATTCTGCCAACATTCGCAACAACGGCAATAAATCTCTTCGCCCTGAAGAAACTAACAATGCCCCTGCAAGTCGGCGATTGGCATCAACGTTATCTGTCTTTATGATCTTTTCTAAACGTAAAATCAAATCAGCATTTGAAGTCCCAATAAGAACTCTCGCCGCTTGAAATCTGAAAGCATCGGAATTCAGCCAGGACGAATCATTTAAAGGCATCGGGAACAAGGTCACATCATCGAGGGAAAATGCCATATCAATGAGTCGATCCAGATTGGGAATATCACAACCTTCTGGAATTGCCCGCAAAGCAAAATATCTATATCGAAGTGGCTTCTGAACATCCCTAGCATACTCAACCAAGACGTTATAACCTGACGGCAATTTCATTTTCCCAAGCAGTTCGCTAACTCGCTTAAAATGTGCTAACTTCACATCCTTGTTTCGAAGCAGGGAGGCAAGGATTTGAACAGATTCCTCACCTCCTATATGTTGAACAGCTATTGCAATAGAGATGTCGAAACTATTATTGAGTGATTCTTGAAAAACAGGCAATATCGTCGGGTTGGTAAAGTCTTCAATCGCTCTACTCCATAATCCCAACTGATCTAAAGCCATTCGCTCTACCATCAATATGCGCGCAGATTCCGGCGTGTTGTGCACCACTAAAGCATCGACAACCTGAGAACAGATAGATCTTGAACTCAAAAGAAACCCCAATACTTCAGCAGACTCTGTAGTTCGAATAAGCCCCAGGGCATTACAGGCAGCAACGCGAACAGACCGATCCCTGTCAGAATTCAAAGCGAGTGATTTTAATAATGGGACGGCTGGACTAAATTGCATTTCACCTAGCAAACGTATCAGTCTAGAATTGATTGTCGAGTCGAATTCACCACTCCCGATCAATCCTAAAAGCTCTTCCCCAGATTGTGGGGTACGCCACCGACAAAGTATTTGCGATACTGCTTCATCTCCATCCGGTGCATAAATAAAAAGATGCAGCAAACGTTTCCGTGCTTCGATAACAACGGCGATCTTCTCGAGGCGAACTTGCGTTTCTCTACTTGTTTCTACGACACACTTTCCTATCAGCATCCATTTAAAATCATCCAAAACACTTTGATCGGCTAAGGCGATGTTTTCAAGGATCGAAAATACGACATCTATGTTCATTTGGGAATCTAAACACGCTACCGTAAAAACGCAAACATCAGACCATGCGGGTTGAGAAGATACCTGTTGAATCTCATTCGAGCATTCTTGCTTACTCAAAACTCGCAAATGCCGCGCCCATGCCTCCGCCGCCAGAAATGCTTGCTGAATAGTGTGGGCAAAGCTGTAACGTCCATCAAAACGCATTTTCTGTAAGAAGCCATGCCGGATAGCTTCCTTCAGGAGTCTCTCAGGAGTATTAGATTTTTTCCAAGCAGTTAATGTCTCCGCCTCTGAAAAATTGGTGGCGATCTGTCGCCCACCCTCTGCAAGGCGATAGCCGTATAAAGCCAAATCCGTCAAAGCCGCGCGAAATTTCCCTTTAGATAAAACATGAGGAAAAGCCAAACGATCCAACTGCAAAGTGAACGTGCGATCAAGCAAAGCCCATGCCGATTCGGGCCAAGTGTCTACCTGAGTTGAGATTTCACACAAGAGGTTTAGGAAAATTGGGATGTTATAAATCCGCGCGCGCTGTGGCAACATCGGCATTTGGGCGAGCAACTTGTTAGAGTCAAAGTTATGAACGTCAGAGTCCCAAGTCCGTATAAATTCGCGTTGTTGTTTTTCGTTCAGTGAAGTCAGCTCATAGACAGTTCCCCAAGCGGTCTCCCCTATTCCGGACTTTGAGCGACCAAATCCGATAATCCGTTTCCAATGACGTATTTGTTCTCGATTTTCTGGGGAAAGTTTGTGAATCGATTCAAATTCATCAATCAACGCTACCGCCGTACCTGCACGTAAAGCCGTTTCCAAGTATTGCTCAAGGAACAACGCTTGCCGCGAATCTAATTGGCCAAATAAATTAGCGAATGCGATGCGAAGCAGACTATTTTCTACCTGAGAAGGACCTACGCCCGAAAGGTCAATAGGGACTGGTAGGCTTTTCTCCGCGTAATTCTTCTTTGCGCATAAGTTTACTAAGCATCTCCACAGGGTGGTTTTTCCACCTCCTGCAGGCGACACAATCACCGAAAAGGTCTTCTCTAAATCAAGGAGATGAGCCGCAAGCTGAACATCCTCTTTAGGACCTCCTGGACCAGTTATGCTTTTTATTGAGGCATGGATATATTGGCTTCTATGCAGGGAAACTTTTTCTAAGAGCGAGACGGCTGTTAAGTAACGCTTCAAAAGTTTCTTGGGGATTTCGGTGCGAGGCACATCAACGTCTGCTACTGGAGCAGCAAGAGATAATCTAGTCCCCTTAATACCAAAAGCCAGATCTAGTAACTGTTGGGACTCGCTAGGTGAGGCACCCAATATCTTTGCCACCTTTTTCAAAATCTTTCGATCCCTCGGGTGAGACTCGCCAGTCTCCCAATTTGAATAGGTTGCAATACGTATCCCCGCTTCCGGTGCCACTTTAGGTTGAGATAAACCAGATCTTCTCCGCAAGCCTCTTAAGAACTCAGAAAACAATGGGGGTGTATGTGGCGGCATGGAATTTCCAGTCAGAAACGTAACACGAACCGTAAACCTTTACGACTCCAAGTCACTTTCATCAGGTAACCTGTCAATAAAGGAGCCGAAAACGATATGAGAAAAAAACAGAATATTTCGCAGAAAAAACCGGGATTCCAGATTCTCTTCATATGGGTGTTATCACCACGACACCAACAAGTACGCAATAACCTTCAGGACAATATCTATGGACGAAAAAATAGTCAAGAAAAATGAACCTATATCGAGCGCTTCTGCACTTGTTGATTTTCTAGCGATCATGAATGAGTTAGCTTCAATCGGGCATGCACGGCGACCATCTCCAAGCATCCCTGCCAAATCAGCGTACCTTTTATCTTCATCGCCTGTAATCTGCGAGTTGCCCAAAAGGTCAAAAAAAGCGGTAGAACATAGCCTAGATGTCAACGACGGAGGGGTCATTGATTAGCAATGATACGCTAAAATCAGGATATGCCAACAGAAGACTGGATCACATCCGAGGAAGCCATCAGAATTAGCGGCTTTCATCAGGATTATTTGCGCCGCATCTTACGAGCAGGAAAGATTATCTCGCGCAAGTGGGGGCGTGAATGGCAAATCAGTAAAAGCTCCCTCCTGACGTATTTGCGTGAAGGTCGGAAATCTTCTGACAAGAGACGCGGCGCAAAGGAAAAGTAGATTTGCCTTTGCAAAGGGGCCCTTTAAGTAATAAAATAGGTCTTGTTATAAGACCTATTTAGATAATAACGAAAAGCCGCCTGTGTGCAGTGAACACACAAGCGGCTAAAGCAAGAACTTATTGCCGGGCAGGCAAATCAGTTCTGATTGAAATTCTAACATCAATCAGGCGGCTTTGCTATGTATGGCTAAGCCGCTTCTAATTTGGCGGCAGAAAGAAATGCAATGCACAACACAAAAAAGCGCGCCGTCATTTATGTTCGTGTGTCGAGTGAAACCCAAGGCGAAAAAGCTAGTCCAGATGAGCAGGAAGCGGATTGCCGGAAGTGTGCTTCCGAACACGACTTGATCGTGGTTGCTGTATATCGTGACACCGAGAAATATCGCGTCAAGGGAAAACTGGTGGAACCATCTGGGGAGCGTGCGGACCGCCCAGCCTTACAGAGAATGATACGCGATGGTCGCGAAGGGCATTTCGACGGAATTTTGGCTTGGAAGGAAGATCGTCTGTACCGTGGGTTGAAAGCAATGTTTGTAGTTTTAGAGTTTATGAAAGAATACAAAATCGAGGGCTACATTGTGCGCGAGACCTTCGATGCCAAGATGTCACCCCTGAAGGCATGGATGGCAGGGATGGAACTTGAGGCAATTAAGGAACGAATGACGATGGGTGTTAAGGCTCGCCTCAGAGCAGGCAAAGCGAATACAGGGCAGGATCGCTACGGATACAAACGATACGGGGACGTAATAAGAATCGTGGAGGAAGAGGCAAAGTGGGTTCGAGAGATTTTTAAATGGTATACAGAAAAAGTGCCATTGCAAGAGATTCGTAGACGCCTGATCGCAGCCGCCGCCCCACAAAAAGGCTGTAGCAGACCAAGAAAAATCGACTGGGCAATTTCGACTATCCAAGCCATACTAAAATCCGCAGAGAAGTACGCCTCTGGCATTAAAATCCAAAGCCGCGAGGGCGAAGAATTTGAAATACCAGTCGAGCCAATTATTGATCAAATTACTTTGCAAAAAATTCTAGAAGTGCGCGCTGCCAACAAACGGCACCCCGTCCATAATGTAAAACACTGCTATCTCGCTGGTGGCAAAATCTTCTGCGCTTGCAAACGCAAGTGGGGCGCTCGCACAAATTCATACACACGAAAAAGCAGACGCGGGGATAAAGTCGCAAGGCATAGCCTACACGGAACATATTATTGCCCTCAACAGCACAAGGAATATCGTCATCCAAACTGTCCGAAAACCATCGGACACAAAAAAGCGGATATTTATGTGTGGGCGAAAGTTTGCGAAGTACTCAATACGCCGGAGATACTTATGGCTGGTGCGCGTGTACAGGTCAATCAAATAATTGAAAGTGCACAATCAGCAGAAAATCAAGCAAGCAGTTTGTCGAAGAAGTTGGAAAAAACACTCTCGGATCGAAAATGGGTGATTGCTAAAGCGCGAGAAGGGGCAATTACCGATCAGGATATGCAAGAACAGTTAGAACTCATCAAGGCACAGGAGATGGAGATCAAACGCGAAATATCACTTTCACAGCAAATAATAGATCTCAACGCTTTAAAAAACTGGGAGGCGCAAGCCCAAGAATATCTCTCAGATTTGCGCCTCGGATTAGATTGGCTAAACACAGAGCCTGAAAATGATGATGCGGGGTTGCAAAAATTCAACTTAAAGCGTAGGATGATCGACGTATTGGTTGATCACATTGAAATAACTAAAGGGCAAAATAAGGAACGAAATATGAACATTATCTTTCGATTAAATTTGTTAGAGATCTTGAAACAATCGTCAGATTTTAGTTATTTAAAAGAGGTCGGAACTTATAGCCATACACCAACATCCCACGCTCGCCGTCTTGGCGAAGTTTGCGCGTGACCATCTCTACCTTCTGACCAATTTCTACTTTGCCGTTGTCCACATCGGTGAGCTGCGCTGTCACCATCGGGCCCTCGGCGAGTTTGACGATGGCAACGGTGTAAGGCGCTTGCTCTTCGTAACCTTCCGGCGCATCGTAAACGGTGGTGTACGAATACACTTCACCCTTGCCCGAGAATTGATACAGCGTCTTCGCTTCTTCGGCGCAGTGCGGGCACACATCGCGCGGCGGAAAAATTTTGTTGCCGCAGTGATCGCACACTTCGCCGACCAAACCATAGCGTTGTTTTTGTAAACGCCAATTCCTTGAGATTTTTTGTCTCCGTGTCTTTTGAACTGCCACAATTTTAGCCACGGGAGTCTGTCAGGAACTATCAAATTCATTTTCCCTTCAATTTGCCAGCAAATGATAGGGCAAACTTCTGGGCAATCTCCTTGTTCGCCTCACTTGCCATAAACCCCTGCGATTCGAGAATCGGCATAGTTTGTATCCGCACCGATGCAACATAAACGCCAACCCGAAAACTGATCTCGGTCACAGCCGCCAGCCGTGACGTCTCACCTTCAATTTTTGTAATGGTTGACCACCCGCGCGCCGAATCCCCCACCTCAGGTGGTTTTGCCCAACTACCACTGTTCAAGCCTTCCATCTTGTCGAGAATCTTTTGGGCGTTGCCCGCCTCACGATACGCCGTCACTTGTTGAAACAGCCCGGCAGAGATAGTGGGCGAAGCCTCTTCGGGCGCAATCGCTTTGATCATCATCGCCTGATACCCCATCACGCGCCCAAAAGCATCCAACGATTTTGAGTCGACGAACATCGAATTGGGAGTCCACATCGGCAGGGCGCGATCATCAAAAATCCAACGGGTACCAAACTTGGCGTCTAACGCCGAGAGCTCACGCTGTGTCAACAACATCGCGCGCAAATCGGTTCTCTGCGCCTCGTTCAGAATCTTCAATGCCTCGGGCATGACATTTTTCTGCATCTTCTCCAGAGCTATTTTTGCAAACGAAAACGCCAGTTTGCCATCCGCGCTTGGTTCTTTGCGCCCGGTCACGGCAAGCGAATGTATTGCGTTAAGATAACGGAAATCAACACGGTAGGTCGCCTGCTCGGCTGACGCCTCAGGGATTGGACGCAAATGCCACAACAAGGTGGCGTCGCCAACCGCTTGTGGAGCATTCACCTTCTCCCACTCATCTCCCGGCAATTCCATATTCAACGCCGTTTGCGCCGAGAGCACCGAATCGTAGATCACCACTTGCGATGTCATCACAAACGCTTCGCGTGAAGTGGTGTCACTCATATCCACGTAATACGAACTTTGTATGCCGGGTTGGATCGGCGACGGCACCGATGTAGGTTCGTTAGGCAAATTAATCGGCTGAGTCATTTCATACAGCGTCTGAAAGTTTTGATCATTCTCCGACCACGACGTTCCCAAGTCTGCCGCCGACAGCGCATAATCCCACGCATCGCCCATTAAGATCGTTGGCGCGGGTTTCGTAAATGCGGCAAAGAGTCCAAAAGCGATCAGTGCGGCTACTGCCGCACCGATCACCCAAACAAACATCTGATTCTGTTTTTGTTTCTTCTTCATTCCACTCGCTCCAATATATGAGTCACTGCCGTTGCCCCCGAACTCGCCAACGATTGAGTGAGACCGCGTTTGGCATTGGCAATTTGATTCGCGCCCGCCTCACCGCGCAACTGCATCGCCACTTCTGCTACTTGATATAAACCTGTTGCGCCGCCGGGGTTGCCGCGCGCTTTGAGTCCGCCAAAGGTGGAGATAGGAGTCTTGCCTTTCAAACTGATGCCGCCATTTTGCGCCGACTCCCAGCCCTTGCCGCGCTCGGAAACACCCAACGCTTCGAGCGACAACGCGGCAAACACCGTATACGCATCGTGCAATTCGATCACATTTAAATCTTCCACGCCGATGCCCGCTTGGGCAAACGCTTTCTCCGCTGACTCTTTTGCCGATTTAAAAATTAATGGATCGGGACGATCATGCACCGCCATTGCATCGGTCACAACGGCTGAACCGGCGATCCGCACCAATGGATGTAGGGGCGCACGGCCGTGCGCCCGTACGGTATCCGTGCCGTGCGCCCGTACGGTATCCGTGCCGTGCGCCCGTACGGTATCCGTGCCGTGCGCCCGTACGTCGTCCGCGCCGTGTGCACGCACGGTATCCGCGCCGATCAGAATCACCGCCGCCGCGCCATCGGCATCAGGCGCAGAGTCGAACATATTGATCGGGTCACATATCATTCCCGCTTTGGCAAAAGCATCGGGCGTGATCACATTGCGAAACATCGCCTTCGGATTTGTTTTGGCGTTGGCGTTAGCGTTCACCGAGAACCCGGCGAAGTCGCGCAGTGTGACACCGTATTC
>JACRLA010000220.1 GCA_016215145.1 Chloroflexota bacterium | reverse complement strand
GAGTCGCTTTCGGCGGCGATTGATCACATTTTGGCTTCAGGTGGAAAACGTATTCGCCCGGCGATGTCTCTGCTGGCGTCAGGTATCTTTAGTGCGAATTTTGATCATGCGGTGTCGCTGGCGGCGGCGGTGGAGATGTTACACACCGCTTCGCTTGTGCATGATGATCTGGTGGATGGGGCGCTGCTGCGGCGCGGCGTGCCGACTCTTAATGCGAGTTGGTCGCCGGGCGCAACGGTGCTCACCGGTGATTACGTCTTTGCTCGCGCCGCGGGCTTTGCCGCGCGCACGAACAACGTGCGCGTGATGCACATCTTCTCGCGGACGTTGATGGTGTTGGTCAATGGTGAGATCAATCAGATGTTTAAGAGTAAGGGCATGGCGAGTCGAGAGGATTATTATCGGCGCATCTATGCCAAGACTGCATCTGTGTTTGAAGCCGCCACGGAAGCGGCAGGTGTGATCGGCGGCGCCACCGAAGATCAGATCACGGCGTTGGCGGTGTTTGGTCGTGAAGTGGGATCGGCATTTCAGATCGTGGATGATATTCTTGACTTCACCGGTGAGGAGACTCACATTGGCAAACCGGTGGGCGGCGATCTGCGGCAGGGGTTGGTGACGATGCCGACGTTGTATTACATGGATGAGAAGCCCAACGATCCTGATCTCGCCGCGTTGTTGGATGGCAAGATGGGCGATGTGGCGTTGACGGCAACAGTGGTCGAAGCGATTCGCCAGTCGAAGGCGATCCGCGCCGCATCGGATGAGGCGAGAAAATTTGTGGCGCGTGGTGTGGCGGCGTTAGAAATTTTGCCGAAAGGCTTACACCGCGAGTCGTTGCGCGGTATTGCCGAATATGTGGTGAGTAGAGATTTGTGAGATGACAGACACCGAGTGTTTTGCAAAACACTCGGTGTCTTTTTTTATTTCCCCAAAATCTGCGCCAGCATTTCTTTCTCAATGTTGCCGCCACTGATTACGGCAACCGTGTTCTCGACTTGCGGCAGTTCGTTCTGACGATAAAGCCACGCGGCAAACGGCACAGCGCCGCTCGGCTCGGCGATCAATTTTGCATTCAACGCTAACTTCCGCACTGCCTCTTTGATCTCGTCTTCGATCACGGTCACAATGTCATCTACGTAAACTTTTATGTGTTCCCAGTTGCTTACGCCGATCTTGTTGACGCGCAAGCCGTCGGCAATGGTGCGCGTTGTTTGATCGGATGACCAGGCGATGTGTTGCTTTGTGCGAAGACTCTCTTGTGCGTCGGCGGCGAGCGCGGGTTCAACGCCGATTACTTTCACGTTTGGTTTTTGCACTTTGATCGCCGCCGCGATTCCGCTGATGAGTCCGCCGCCGCTTACAGGGACAAGCACCATGCCCACGTCGGGCAAGTCTTCGAGAATCTCTAAACCGATGGTGCCTTGACCGGCGATCACTTTCTCATCGTCAAACGGCGGCACCGGCACAAGATTTTGTTCTTTGATCAGTTCGTTGAACTTGTTGAGTCGATCTTCGCTTGCATTCCCGACCAGCACCATCTCTGCGCCATAATTTTTAGTTTTCTCAATTTTCATGCGCGGCGCATTTTGCGGAATCACGATGACGGCGCGCGCGCCAACGATCTTTGCGGCGTAAGCCACCGCCTGCGCGTGGTTGCCGCTGGAATGTGTGACCACGCCGCGCTTAAGTTCCTCTGCCGACAAACTTTTGATGGCGTTATACGCGCCGCGAATCTTAAACGCGCCGATGGGCTGAAAATTTTCGGGTTTGAAATACAACTTGTGTTTGTCGTCGTACCCCGAACACAAAATGAGCGGCGTGCGAAAGGCGATGCCTTTGATGCGGGTTTGGGCTTGGTGGAGGTCGTGTAAAGTGATCATACCTATCGAGTATACTACCCGCCGCATGACTCTAAAAATTGGCATCGTCACAGGCGAATATCCACCGCATCAAGGCGGCGTGGGCGACTTCACGCGCGAGATTGCGAATGCACTGGCTGATCTCGGTCACGAAGTTCATGTCATCACGCACATCAACGCCAGACCCAAAGGGTTTCGCGAAGCGCCCCGTAGCGAAGCGGAGCGGGGGAAACCCTTCGGGTCTCTAACAGTTTATCCCGTCATCGCTTCATGGAATCTGATCTCCTCAACATCCAATACCAAGCCGCCGCTTACGGAATGACTCCGCCGATTCACTTTTTGCCGCTCGTCGCCGATGTGCCATGTGTGATGACTTTTCACGATCTGCGCGTGCCATATCTTTTCCCTAAAGCAGGCGCGTTGCGTTGGCAGGCGATACTGTTGTTGGCGAAAACTTCTAAAGGGGTCATCGTAACAAATCCAGAAGATCGTTTGACGTTAGAGAAAAACCTTTGGAACGCTGATAACGCTGATTCAACGCTGAAGAACGCTGATAAGCTAATCGAAATTCCGATTGGGAGCAATATCAAAGTAAATCCAAAACTTCAAACTTCAAACTCCAAAAAAGAGGCGCGGAGAAAATATGGATTGAGTGATGACGATGTTGTTATCGGTTATTTTGGATTCTTGAACGCAAGCAAAGGCGGCGAAACACTTTTCCGCGCACTCGTCCAATTACCAATTACAAATTACCATTTACTCCTCATCGGTGGGCGCACGGGATCGAGCGACCCCACGAACCAAGCCTACGCTGATCAACTTGATGCGCTTGCCAATGAACTCGGCATCGCAGATCGAATCATCCGCACCGGCTACCTCTCGCCCGAAGAAACAACGCAAGCGTTTTTCGCCTGCGATATGATGGCGATGCCGTACGAAGACGGCGCATCGTTTCGGCGCGGCACGTTTATGGCGTGTCTCGCTCACGGTATGCCGACGATCACAACGCAGCCTTCAATACCTCTGCCTCAACTTATACACGGAGAAAACATTTTCCTCATTTCTTCTGGTTCTGCCACTTCCCTCTCTTCCACGATAATGGAACTCGTAAATGATTCGAATCTTCGCGCTCAACTCTCACACGGCGCGTTGGAGTTAAGCGATCAGTTTACGTGGGATAAAATAGCGAAGAAGACGGAAGAATTTTTCGAGAGTGTTATAACCACTCGACCACCGAACCATCTAACCACCTAACCACCCAACCACCTACCAACCTGAATGCGTCTTCATCCCTCCTCCCTCATAATTCTTACTTTCATCGCGCTCGGCAGCCTCTACGCCCTCACCACGCCCCTCTTCGAATCCTCTGATGAACTTTGGCATTACCCGATGGTGCAGCATCTCTCGCGCACATTCGCTTTGCCAATTCAAGACCCGAACAACGTTGGACCTTGGCGACAAGAGGCGAGTCAGCCGCCGCTCTATTACTACCTCATGGGTTGGGCGACTTCGTGGATTGAC
>JACRLA010000219.1 GCA_016215145.1 Chloroflexota bacterium | reverse complement strand
GTGCCGTCTTTGATCCAATCTGTCTTTTGCCCGTGAAAGATCGCTTCCATATATGCCATGCCACGCGCGTCGTCAATCGCGCCGTAATCGCGCGCCATGTCTGCCATCACCGAGTGATAGCGATCAATGGCATCGGTGCAGATGGTGACGATCACATCATTCTTGCCCAACTGATAATGCTTAGCAGTTTTGATCGCGCCCAAGACGTTGCACACGCCGCTGATGCCGAAGATGGTAGAAAGCTGCCGCACCTTGTCGGCGGCAACACCGTAGCGTTTGGTTAATACTTCGTGTCCGGCTTCATCGGTCAGCACCTGCAATCCCTTCTTACATCGTGGAAAACTTGCTTGACGCGATCCCCGGCGGCAATCGTTCCCGCGCTGCCCATCGCCGAACAATAGGCGGCAATCGTTCCATCGCCCACGCCTTGCGCTTTAAGTTCAGCCGCGAGTTCAACGATGGTGTTGCCGGTGACGTGATAATGAAAACGATAGTTGCCCATCACCTCAAACTGATTCAAAATACGAATGTTGGGATCGCGTTTCAACTCCCACGTCTTGTCGTAAATTTCTTTGACGTTTGATTCCACGCCAACGGTCTTGATCACTTTCGCGCCGTAAGCTTCGATCTTTTCAAAACGTTCTTTGCTCATACCTTCGGGCAAGACTACAATAGATTTCGCGCCGACGCGCCCGCCGACCCACGCCCCGCCGATTCCATAATTGCCTGTGCTGGGCCAGACCACCGTGTGCTTCTCAATATCCACGCGATCAAACAACAACTCTTCGGCGAGAACCGAATACGCCGCGCCCACTTTGTGCGCGCCTGTTGGAAAATCGCGCCCGTATATCACCACAATCGGCGCGTCCACATTTGTCAACTCACGCGGCAGCACTTCGTATTTAATTTTGTTGTCCGCGCCACGCCAAGTGATGTTGTAGAGATTGACCGGATCGAGCGGCGACTCTTTCAATGCCTTCACCGCCTTCGCCCGCGTCGCCGACTCGATCTTTTGCGGGTGAAGCATTTCTTCAAACGTTGGACCTAAAACCATTTTTGTCATTTCATCCTCTTATACAAATAAAGGCAACCGCAAGGGCTGCCCCTACGAAAATTAATCTACCGAGATCGTCGCCATCGCCCGGAATGCGCGCACCGCCACGATCATGTCGGGCGCGGTGTATTCGATTCGTGTGCCGCTGATTCGTTCTGTGCCGGGGATAAGGTAAGCGCGATCTGCGTGCTGAGTATTCATAAACTCCACGGCGATGCGAACGGGCGTGGAGATTTTTTTCGACGCGGGAGCTTTCTTCTCTCTCAACTTTAATACCGCGCGTGATGCCGCCTCACAAATTTTGTGACGCGATTCGGCTAAAGGCAAACATTGTGCGGCGAACCGACCCGTCGCATTTTTAACCACAGCGATCTCTAACGCCGCGCCGATAAAGTTCTGCGCTTCTTCGCACGCATGTTGATCACCCGTGAGCGCGATGACTGGCACGTTGTAATGACCTGCCACGTAAGAGTTCAACCCGATCTCGCCCACCAGTTGATCGTTAAGATACAAGGCGCGGATACGCACGCTCGACCATGTGTGATCGAGAATTGCTTTCTTCGTCCCCAACATGCCGTGATAGCCGACGAACATCACTGCGTCAGGCGGCGGGTTGTCGTCAATCCCCTGCATCATTGAAAACGGTGACGGCGACCCCGTGTTAAGTTTCGCGCGCGAATCTAGTTCTTCGATCAGAATGTTGTTCGCGTTCCAATGTCCGTCGCTGACGATCACTTCGTCCACGCCGCTTTCAAACGCGCCTTGTATCGCCGCGTTCACATCGTCGGTCATTAGCTTGCGCCCGCGAGTCATATATTCGGCGTGACCCGGCGTGACCTGATCCCAATTCACAATTCCAGAAATGCCTTCCATGTCGGCGGCGATGAGAAGTTTCATTTTTTCCTTTTCCTGTTCTCGCCGCAGTTTAACTGCGGCGAGAACGTGCGAGTCAGCTCAGCGCGCGCTTCACGGCTTGCAAATCAGGTTCGATCACCACCGCCTCACCCGCCGCTTGCATCGCGCTCTTCACGTCTTTCAATCCGTTGCCGGTATTCATCACAACAACTGTTTCATTCTCGTCAATCATTTTTTCTTTCACCGCTTTCGTCAATCCGGCGTGCGCTGTCGCGCCTGCCGGTTCAGCGAACACGGCGACGCCGCGCGCCAAGTCACGCATCGCCGCAAGAATCTCATCATCACTCACAACCACATACGCGCCATTCGTCTCGCGCACGGCGCGCACCGCGCGCACACCATCGCGCGGCAGATCCACTGAAATGCTATCGGCAATTGTGTTCGCTACAACAGGCGTGATCGTTTCAGTGTTCGCCTTCCACGCATTGGCGCACGCCGCCGAGCCTTCACTCTGCACACCCATCAACTTCGGCATCTTATCAATCCATCCCAGCGCCAACAAATCTTTAAAGCCTTTCCAAATTCCAGAAATTATATTTCCATCGCCGACGGAAACGAAAACGCGATCAGGCGCATGCCACTTAGAGATTGGAGATTGGAGATTGGAGATTGCAAGTTGTTCACAGATTTCGTAGGCAGCCGTCTTTTTTCCTTCAACCGTAAACGGATTGTATCCAGTATTTCGACAGTACCATCCAAACTCACGCGAAGCTTGAAGCGTGAGATCAAACGCTTGATCATAATTACCATTTACTAATAACACTTTTGCGCCGAACATCAGAAGTTGAGCCACCTTTGCTTGGGGCGCGGTCTTCGGCGCGAAGATGATCGCTTTCATTCCAGTGGCAGCCGCCATGCCCGCCAACGCCGCGCCGGCGTTGCCCGTTGAAGCGGCGGCGATCACTGGCGCGTTAATTTCTTTTGATCGCGCCACCACTATCGCGCTGGCGCGATCTTTAAACGATGCTGTTGGGTTGCGCCCATCATCTTTGACGAAAAGATTCTTGAGACCCAACGAAGAGGCGAGTCGATCCGCGTGATACAGCGGAGTCCAACCGACTCTCATAAGATCTCCGAGTTCTTTAAGAACTCGGAGATCTAAAAGTAGGTCTAAAGGCAAGAGCGGCGCGTATCGCCAAATTGAATTATCACGCGATGACGAGATCGACTCAGGGGATGCCGCCTTCTTAATGGCGGCATAATCCAACGCCACATCCACGTTGCCCATGTCGCCATGATGGGGACACACGTATTGAATTTGATCGGGCGCATAGTCTGCGCCGCACAGGGAACATTTGTAGCCGAGAAAATTTGCCATGTTGTTTTTGTGTAGGGGCAACCCTTGCGGTTGCCCATTTGCGGTTGCCCATATTGGGCAAGGGCGAGCCTTGCCCCTACAAGATCAATTCCGCCATCAACCCAAAATGGTCAGACGGATACAAAGTGGGGTCGTGAGGCGCGGGTTTGTTTAATACCACGTCGCACGCTTTCACGTTCACGCCATCGTTCACGAAAATATAATCCAGCGTGCCGCGCCACAATGGATCTTGATGCGCGACAAAGTTCAACACTTTATGTCTTACGTCGCGGGCGAATTGTTCCACTTTATTGCGCTTGCTGGTCAAGGGAGTGGGGCAAGTGTAATCCGGTTCTTTGCCGTGCGAGGCGTGATGCGCCGAGACGAAATGTTTCCGCATTCGTTTGGTGGAGAGATGGTGAGGTTCGCTGTTGAAGTCGCCGCACACAATGGCGGCATCCGCCGGGGTTGTCCGCAGCCATTCGAGCAAACGCTCCACTTGATTCATCCGTTCTTTCGATTCACCCGGCTCCCAATAGAGATGCGTGTTCGCCACGATCAATCTTTTATCTTTAATCTTTAATCTTACGTACTGCGCCACCCTGCCCTGCCGTTGCAGATCGAGATGCGCTTCACCCTCAATGGGCAACCGACTCAAAATGGCGATGCCTTCACGACTTTTTGCTTTGCCTGTTTTCGGGCAGAGGTGCACGGTGTAACCGCCGAGGTGATCCGCCAACCACTGCGCGGTGTTGAAGTGTAGATTCACTTCTTGCAACGCAACGAGATCGGGTTGCAGATCGTTCACGCCTTGGGCTATTAAATTTTTTCGCTCATCCCAACGCGAGAGGTCGTTGAGGAGGTTAATGGTTAATGCTTTGAGATGCGGCATCCCCGTAGTGCGTAGTGCGTATTCCGTTGAGGTGACGCGATCCGGAATACGCAATACGAATCACTCCTGTTCAAAATGAGTCCCCAACGCGGCAGGCGGGTTACTTCTTAAGAGTCGAGTCAACGCCCGTCGCGCGCCAAGCGGCAAATAATTTAGCACGCGATCTAAGCCGCGACTGTTGAAGATGACGAGGGTGAGGATCATCAATGGAAAAGGTAAAAGAGGGAAGACCTGCACCGGCACTTCGAGCCCCGACGATTGCAGCGTGGTGGCAGAGGCGCGCAGTGCGCCGAAGAGATACGCGCCGAAAGCAACTTTGAGCGGATCCCATCCGCCGAAGATCACAATCGCCAAAGCGATCCAACCAAAGCCGGCGGTGGCGCGGTGACTCCATCCAAGTTTGACGTGAAGCGAAAATGCCGCGCCGGCAAAACCGATGAGCGCGCCGCCGAGCAGAATATAAATGTAGCGCATCAACTTCACATTGCCGCCGCGCGCGAAGGATGCTTCGGGGCGCTCGCCGATACCGCGCAATTGCAGACCGGGTTGAGTTTTGTAAAACCACAACCACATCCCAATGATGAGAACGAAACTCAAATAGGTGATGATGTCACGCTCAAAGAAAACAGGACCGATGAACGGGATGTCTCTTAGAAATGGGATGGGCAGTGATTCGATTTGCGGACCCGGCACGCGCACAAACGGCACGCCTAAGAACGAACTCAAGTCGCCCGCCACTAATGTCAAAATGAATCCCACCGCAACTTGATCGCGTTTAAGAGTGATGCTGCCAAAAGCAACAAGTGACGCCACAATCGCGCCGACGATCATCGCCGCCAGAAAACCTAAGACCAAACTTTCCGTCGTGAAAGCAACGGCGAACCCGGCCATCGCCGAGAGCAACATCGTGCCTTCGACGGATAAATTGATCACCCCGCCCCGTTCGTTGAGTGTTTCACCTAACGAGGCAAAGATGATCGGCGCGGAGTCGGAAAGGATTGAAGCGAGGATGGCGATAAAGAATTCCATTCAAGAGCAGTCAGCACTCAGCCGTCAGCCGTCAGAAAAATCTAACAGGCTGAATGCTGATGGCTGATGGCTTAATTT
>JACRLA010000218.1 GCA_016215145.1 Chloroflexota bacterium | reverse complement strand
GAGATCCTCTTAGTGCAGACCATCATCTGCTGTTCGTGTAACGGGGAACTTCCGTTGGGGGCTACTTGTTTTGTGCGACGAGATGAAATCTCGTCTTACGTTCACCCACACCGCTCGGGAGAGAACTTCGATCAGGTTCTGCGGAAAAGACTCACAGCCAAAGGTCTTTTCTCTCTGCGCGCTTCTACTGATTTACTTTTCTCCGTCGTCGCGTGTTGGACGAGATTGTATCTCGTCTTACTATTTGATTGAGACGAATTATCTACAAAGTAAGAGATGTGTCAAGGAAGCATTGACAGTCAACGGTATAATGATCCCCAGAGGTGCGCCATGACAATTATTCTCGACAACTACACTTTGCCAAAGACGGGTCATGTGGAATTGAATCTGTCATTCGATATTGTGATCAGCGCGGAGGCAGCAAAGCGGCAGGTAAACAAATGGTTGATGGAAGAAGTCAGCACTCAAATGGGCGCAGACACGCCAACGCTTATCGTAGGAAGACGCACAGTCTGGCGCGTACCGGCGCACATTAGCTTCCCCCATGCTGGCAGATTCGATAACGTCGGTTTTGTCGAAGTGGATGCCGCCACAGGCGAGTTACTTGAATTAGATAACGCTAAGAAAGCAATTATTAATTATCTTGAAAAAGAAGTTAAGCATCACTTACGTTCAACGGTAACAAGTACACACGGTTTACCATGAAGTCAATTCTGTTGCCTGTGCCGCACGTACAACAACGACAAGACGGCGAGTGCATTGTTGCCTGTGCCGCAATGATCTTGAATTATTTAGGGACTGAGGTTCGATACGAAAAATTGTTGCGCCTTCTCAGAACAGATTGGTTTGGCACACCCGCCTCGCGTCTTCGAGAACTCGAAACATTAGGCATTGTCGTGATTTATAAACAAGGAACTCTTCAAGAACTTCACGATCATCTCTCGCAAGAGCGTCCTTGCATAGCCTTGGTGCAAACTCTGGAATTGCCATATTGGCAAAACGAACCAAATGATCACGCCGTGACAGTTGTCGGGTTAGATGATCAATTTGTCTACATCAATGATCCATCCTTTTCAGACGCGCCCAAAAAAGTTTCGCTGGGCGATTTTGATCTGGCGTGGTTGGAACGCGATGAGTACTACGCGGCATTTAAAAAACGCAGTTAAGCCTTCTCTTTGATCACCCGCGCGCTGAAATATTGATGAAACATGATCCAACTCCCCAGCCCGCCGCCGAGCGGGAGCGCGCACAACACCATCACGCCGCCAACAAATTGACCCGCCGCCACACCGCCGGCGATCAACAACGCCGTGACGAACCAGCTCAATACCCACCCCAACGTAATCCACAACATCTGCCAGCGCGTCATGGCGCGTTCAGCGCGACATAACAGTTGCGAAGTGAGAAAACCGCCGACCCCCGGACCGATCAGAATCCCCCATCCACCGGCTGAAGTGATCAGACCCGCCAACGCCCAAAAGCCTATCAGCAAGAATCTGCGCTTGCGCGAAAGTGTTGGATCGATCCAGCGCCACACCATTCCAACGGTGACGCCGCCGAGCGCACCCAACACGATCCCGCCCAACACTTGATTCGCTCCGGCAAAAATTAAACCGATCACGATAGCGATGCTCCAACCAAGAGAAGATCGCCACAAAATGGATCGCATGGAGCGCGATGGAGAGGCGGTAGTTTGAGTGGATGCCGCCACTGCCGTGACGGCGTCACCGGACAGGGTGGCTTCTTCCATCCCTTCAGGGATCGCCGCTTGAATCGCTTTCACCATTTCAACCGCAGTCGCATAACGATCCGCGGACTCTTTCGACATCGCTTTCAGAATCACGCGCTCAATCGAGTCCGGCAATTTTGGATTAATGGTTGACGGCATGGGCAGTGGATCGTGGATGTGTTTGATCACCACCGCCATCGGCGTTTCGGCTTTGAAGGGCGCGCGTCCGGTTGCCATTTCGTAAAGGATCACGCCGAGCGAATAAATGTCACTGCGACCATCCGGCGTTTGCCCCAAGCCTTGCTCGGGCGACATGTAGGCCGGTGTGCCAAGCACCGCGCCCGACGTGGTGAGGTTCATGCTGCCTTCGACGATCTTCGCCAAACCAAAATCGGTGAGCAAACAATTGCCGCGCTCATCTAACAATACGTTGCTCGGCTTCACGTCGCGATGCACCAGCCCGCGCGAGTGGGCGTAATCGAGGGCGTCGCCCAATTGCGAAACGATGCGGCGAATTTTTTGAAGAGGCAGAGGCTGACCTTTGAGCAGATCGATCAACGTGCCGCTTTCGATGAACGGCATGACGATGTAGGTGTAACCTTCGGCTTCGCCAAAATCAAAGACGGGGAGGATGTGCGGGTGTTGCAGTTTGGCGAGGACTTGCGCCTCTTGTTTAAAACGCGCAACAAATTGCGGATCGCTGGCGAAGTGGCGCGGCAAAATTTTCAGCGCGACGTAGCGATCCATGCCGGGTTGATAGGCTTTGTAAACCGCCGCCATGCCGCCCTCGCCCAATGGCGCGACAATGCGGTAGATGCCAAGTTGTTTGCCGCTTAGGTCTTCCATACTACCTGCTTATTTTTTAACGACTCGCCGCCTAAACACAAGCGAGAGAAAACCGCGAAGACGCAAAGGGCCGCTTTGCGAAGTTTTTTATGTTTTCCCTTCGCGTTCTTCGCGCCTTCGCGGTGCGTTCTGGTTTTGGCTGAGCAGTTCCTATTTTTTAGCATCTACCGTCACCGACTGAAAGACAAACGTCATCGTGCGCTCTTTGCCAGCAGAATCCATGCCGTTGATAATCAGGCGTTCAATGAGTTCGGGATTCTCCACTTTCAAACAAGCGGCGAAGAAATCATCTATTGTGTTGTAAGTGTGGGCGTGTTCGTCCAGTCCGGCTTTTTTATCCCACTTTCTCACGACTAAATTAATTTCAGTAACGTGTTCGTTCATAGTTCAAACCTTTTGAACGCTGACGACGCTGATTTACCTGATGAGCGCTGATCAAAAAAGAATCAGCGTGCTTCGCATCAGCGTTATCAGCGACATCAGCGTTCCTGCCTTTACCCTAATGCAAACGACTCTCCGGGTTTCAATACATGCGCCTTCGTTTTCGTTTGCGCTTCCACATCTTTCGCCCAAGCGTTGGCGTCTTGCTTGATCAAATCCCATGTGCTGTAGTGAAGAGGGATGACGTGAGTCGGACGAATCAATTTCACTGCGCGCAGCGCATCGGCGGGACCCATCGTAAAGTTGTCGCCGATGGGCAAGGTGGCAACGTCAACCACTTCGTCGCCGATGAGCTGCATGTCGCCGAACAAGCCCGTGTCGCACGCCAGATAAATTTTGTTGCGCGGAGTCGTGATCAAAAACCCACAGGGGTTGCCGCCGTACGAACCATCAGGCAAACCCGAACCATGCAGCGCGAGTGTGAGCTTGACGTATCCAAACGGATGCTTGAAGCCGCCTCCCAAGTGTTGGGCATGGGTTGACGGCGCCCCCTGAGATTGGCACCAATTGGCGATCTCAAAATTCGAAATGATCGTCGCCCCCGTCCGTTTGGCAATGGCAATCGCATCGCCCACATGATCGCCGTGACCGTGCGAGATCAAAATAAAATTTGCCGGGACTTTGTCGGGCGTGATGGACGCGGCGGGGTTGCCGCCGAGGAAAGGATCGACCAACACCTGATGCCCGCCGAGTTCCAAGCCCACTGCGCCGTGACCATACCAAGTGAGTTTATCCATCTTCCATATCCTCCTTCGCCAAAATTTGACTCGCCGGTGAAAGTTTCACTTCTTTGCGGCGACGACGTTCTAAATAATCGTGACGATAGACTTCGATCTCGCGGCTCAAGCCCATCCAATCGGGCGTCATAAATAGGAGTCCGAGATCGCGCGGCATAAACATATATCTACTGAACCAGAATTTGAGCCAACGGATCGGTAGAGGAAATTTTTTTACGGGGACGCCGACAACGGTCAGTTCACCTGTGCGCTGCTCTTTGAACAACGGTGTGAGCAACAGCTGTTCGAGCTCTTTCTGTTTACTCAACGGATACTGAGTCCCGAAGTTCACCGCCGACACTTGCCCGAGTCGCAAATACGAAATGTTCATGCGATAAAACGGCGTGGCGATGAGCAGATAATCGGCGAAGCATTGAACGTAACAAAATGCCGGAGCGATGACCGAGCCGATGAAAATGATCGCGGCGAGAATGACGATGAGGATTAAGTAATCGCGCCCCCACGCCAACACGCCGTAGTCGGGCGCGATCCACCACAAAAAGTAAGAGAGGATCGGGATCAGAAACGTGATGGGTTGAAGCATCTCAAAGCGGCGTTGATACACGCGCAGTGGATGTCGTTTGCCGGGAGGAAGTTTTTTTACTTTTGCCATAACGGTGTGGGGCAAGTTGACAACTCGCCCTACCTGCTCTAATGGTGTGGAGCAAGTTGAGCAAGTTGACAACTTGCTCTACGATTTCTTGCTCTATAGTATTGCTCTTTAGAAACTACGCCAACCGCGAAGATTTTTGTTCATTGTTTCATTGTTCATTTGCGGTGTAACCGCGCTATGGTTTCTGTTCAAAGATCGGCAGGGTGAACCAGAACGTGCTGCCTTTGCCTAATTCACTCTGCGCGCCAATCTCTCCGCCAAAAAATTCCACTAACTTTTTTGTGACGTGCAGCCCCAAGCCCCAACCTTGTTGTTCGCGCACCTGAGCATCTTCGGATCGAAAGAATTGCGAAAATAATTTTTGTTGATCATCGGGACTCATGCCGATACCCGAGTCGGCGACAGAGACACGAACAAAGGGGGCGCGGACTTCTGCCGTGATAGCGATCATCCCCTCTTGCGGCGTGTACTTGCTGGCATTGCTGATCAAGTTGACCAGTATTTGCGATAAGCGAGTCTTGTCGGTGCGAGCGGGCGGCAGAGATAGAAGGTTAACTTGGATCGTCTGCTTTTTTTCTTCAATTTGCAGCTTCAACGAGTCCACACATTCGTTAACCACCACCGCCACATCCACCGCGCCGATGTCTACCTTGAGCCGCCCAACTTCGATCTTGGAAACATCTGAGAGATCGGTCACTAACACGTTCATGCGATCTACGTTGGTGCGAATGATTTGTAGAAATTGTTTTTGCTGATCGGTGACAGCGCCGGTGACGCCACTCTTGAGCAAGTCGGTATAGCCCTTGATTGAGGTCATGGGCAAACGTAATTCGTGCGAGACGTGCGAGACAAATTCGTTGCGTTTGCGATCCGCGATTTTGAGTGCTTCGTATAAGCGGGCGTTCTCAATAGCGAAGGCGGCGTGATCTGCAAAGCGCGACATGAATGAAACGGAAACGGGAGGGAAGTCGCTGCCGCTTCGTTCTAACGCGATGAGGGCGAGAGGTCGGCGCTCACGCCGCACGGGCGCAAAGAGTCGGGCGACGGGGCTGTTTGCATTTGCCGAGATCGCCGTCGCTTCGGTGGCGGCGAGCGCGGAGCGGATCAGTTTGTCATCCAGCGAGATCGTTTTGTTCGATTGATCTCCCGCCACGATTCTGATCTCCTTCGCCGCCACGTCCACTAACCCAATCCATCCACCCTCGGCGCCGGTGTTGCGCTTTGCCCAATCGAGGGCGAGCGACATGACGTGGTTGAAATCGAGAGTGGCATTGAGTTGGCGATCTATATTTTGCAGAGTCTCCAGTTCTTCAATGCGTTGGGCGAGGGCTTGATCGGTGAGGGTGTAGAGACGGGCGTTCTCAATAGCGACGGCGG
>JACRLA010000235.1 GCA_016215145.1 Chloroflexota bacterium | reverse complement strand
GCAACCGATAATTTGCACTTGGCTTGCGCCCGCGTCGAGGGTGCGGGCGATGAGATCGGGGTGCGCACTGGCAACACACGGCAGCGCGATCACGGCGGCGTCACCGTCGAATGAGTCTCGCGCGTGACGCTCGCAAGTGAAGATCACTTTTTTCGGCGAGGACAGAAACCCGTTTTCTCCAAGAAAACGGGTTTCTATAGAATTCCACAAAAGTTCGGCGGGCAGATCGCCGAGCGAGACGGCGAGACCGTCACACGATCCTAAACACACGCCGCACGATACACATAAATTGGGATTCTCAATGGCGATCAATTTGTGCTGTGAACCATCACTGCGCGGGATCATTTGAATGGCGTTGTAAGGGCAATCCACGGCGCACTTGGTGCAGCCCGTGCAGCGATCTTTATCAATGACGATGCGCGGCGAATTTTTTTGGCGTAGCCATAACCAAGGGATGAGTGTGGCTATCACGCTCACGGCGGCGACCCCGATGAGAATCCAGTCGCCGCGCGGCAAGAGGTAGAAGAGGAAGATCGGATCGAGTTGAATCAGCGTGGGCAGTTGAGTCAATTGCGCGCGCGGCAGCATCCCCACTGGCGCAAGGATCGAGATCAGGATCACGCTGAGGGTTAAACCGATCAGCCAATAATTTTTTGGAAACCACAAAGGGCGATTGAGGCGGACGATGTGCAGCCAAAAAAATCCGCCGACGGCGAGCGTGAGCAAGATGTGGACGAGCAGCAACAGGCGAGCGTGAGCAAGATGTGGACGAGCAGCAACACGCCGAAAAATATCCAACCTTGATTCGTTTTTTCGAGATAGAGAAACCACGCGGCGAACGCTGCGCCCCACGTTGAAAAACTTTTTAAAAATTCGGCGAAGCGGGCGATGATCGTTTGCCCGCGCGTGTCCCACACCAGCGCGTAGCCCGTGACGCCGACGAACCACAACACGCCGGTCATTACAAAGCCCGTGACCCACGCCAGCCAACGCGCGTTTTTGAATCGCGCCATAAAAAAAATTCGGTAAGCGTGCAGCAGGCTGACGATAATCAACGCATCAGAGGCGTAACGGTGCAGGGCGCGCATGACGCGCATGACGAGGTGATCTTCCATGCGCGCCACCGAAAGATAGGTTCCACTGAAACTAAATTGATAGTAGAACGAGATGAGGATGCCGCTGAGGCTGACGACGACCAACAAAAAAACGGCGATGACTCCGCTGTGATAAAACGGATTGAGCTGCCTCGAGCCGACGAGCGCGTTGACTCCTCTTTCGATGATGAGGGCGATGCGCTCTAAGGCGCGCAAGATTCGATCTCGGCGCGGCAGCCAATTCTCTACGGGGTCGCCGCCGTTATGATTCTGAAACGTGGTTCGCCAGGTGATGGCGTGTTCGTTGTCGGATTCATCATCGGCAGAGATGGGTATCATTTAAACCTTTGAACGCTGACGACGCTGATCTTCGCTGATGAACGCTGTTTCTTTTTTATGTCAGCGCCCATCAGCGTTCTCAGCGTATTCAGCGTTCTGCTCACGGCTGCCATGTTCGCAAGAAAGCGATCACATCGGCAAGTTGCGCTTCGGTCAATCGTCCGCTAAAAGATCGCATGGCGGTGCCCGCCCGCCCGCTCAACACCAATTGCAGCATCTCGGCGTTGTTGCTCTGTTGGATGAACTCGTTGGGTTTAAGTTTGCGCCCCACCCCGCCTTGTCCATCGCCGCCGTGACACCCTTTGCAGGCGTCCGAATAAATCGTTGCGCCATTCTTGGCGTCGCCGATGGGCCACTCGTTTCGCAATTTGCCAAGATCGGTTAACCCTTGATTCAAATTGTCGTTTTTGACGAGCGTGATGATCGGATCGAATCGCGCTAAAGCGGGACCAAAGGCGATCACTTTGCCGCGCTGTAAGTAGAACGCGGCATCTTCTTTATCGCCCTGACTCAAACTGAACAGCGCCGAGTCTAACAACTCGGCGACAGTGGTTTCGGGCACCACGCGCTCACCCGCGCGCCAGGCGTTGAGCAACGCCACCACATCTTCAATTTGATTCGGCGAGAGCACCGTGCCCCACGTCGGCATCCCTTTGGCGGGGCGCCCGTTGGCAATCGTTTGGCGATACCATTCGTTGTCTAATTTCTTTAAACGGACTACATCATTGATCGCCGGAGCGGTCTTCGTCCCTTTGCCTTCGTCGCCGTGACAAGTGAAACACGACCCGGCAAAGATCGCCGCGCCGCGCGCCGCGCTCGGTTCAACCACGTCCACTTTTACTTCAGGCGCGGTGGGTTCCCAGGCGCGCAAGAAAGAGGCGATGTAACGAATGTCCTCATCGGTGAGAGGTCCGCCGTTGTCTTGCCCCCAAGCCGGCATCGTCGTATTCGGGCGACCCACGCGAATGGTGGCGAACAAAACTTCATCAGAAGCTTTCGCCAACAACGTTTTATTGTTTAACGCCGGACCCACAATGCCTTCGCCGCGCGTGCCGTGACACGACGTGCAGTTATCTACGTAAAGCTGCCGCCCGTGCAGCACGTTGGCTTTGTTGAGTTTAAGTGTCGCCTCTTTGAGGCGCGAGTCTTCTTGGGCAAACGCCGCGCCCACGCCGATGATCAACGCCAACGTGAGCAGCAAACCGACGAACACATACCGATCATAATTTTCTTTCATGTCGTCCTCAGGCTTTCGTCGTTTGGCTGGCGTCAAAAGAGGAACGCACCACCGGGTTGCCGGTGTCCACAAACACTTCGCCGTTTTGAATCTTCACCGGAAAAATATCCAATGGGCGCGGCGCGGGTCCGCCGGTCACTTCGCCTTTTTTATTGAAGAGCGAACCGTGACACGGGCAATGAAATTGTTTTTCGCTCTCAACCCACGGCACGCTGCAACCCAAGTGCGTGCATTTTTGCCAATAGGCGATGAAGCTGCCGTCATCCAGGCGATGCAAAAAAAATCGTCCGGCTTTGATCCAGTTGATGCTGCCGACGGCGAACTCGTCCACCTTTCCGGCGCGCATCATGCCGCCGAAGCCGCTGGCATTAACCGGCTGGATAAATTTGATTAACGCGGCGGTCATCTCACCGCCAAACGCCAAGAGTGATGCCCCCCAGGCAAACCCCAAAAACTGACGACGGGTGACGCCGCCTTTTGTTTGTTGAACGTGATCGTTCATTTAAATTGAGTCCTTTCTACAATCGTAACTGCTCACCCGCATCGTCATTGCGAGCGTTCTCTGCGAAGCAATCTCAGTCATGCTTGAGATTGCTTCGTCGCAAAAAACGCTCCTCGCAATGACGTCCGGTAGTTACTTACAATCCATCAAACGGGTTGTACCCATTCGGCATATTCCACGGCAAGTAAAGCTTGAAGCCCGGTCCCCGAAACAAAAAGCCGGTGAGCGTGAACACTGCCGCCGCCACGATGAACACGGTGAACAACGCCAGCATCACTTCGCGCGTGTTCGTCTGTTTGCGCTGCGCGACGATCAACCACAGCGCGGGCAGCAACGCCAATGTGAACAACACTGCGCCGGGGATAACGGATTGTGTGAGCAGATCGGGCAGCACGCCACGAAACAACTCACGCGGCGGGAACATTGAACTGAGAATAACGAACAGCGGCATGGCAGCCGCCGTGTAGATCGCGCTGAACAACGTGATCCGTTTCCCGCGCGGAGTCGAGAACCATTTTCCGGCGTGGGTTCGATCTTGATCAATGTAGGGAATGGCGATCAAAAACAACACCACGAGTGCCGGCAAGATCACGCCCGCCAAAGTGGGATGCATGTGCTCGAGTAATTCTTGCAAGCCCATGAAATACCACGGAGCTTTTGCCGGGTCGGTTGTCACAAGTGGATTCGCCAACTCTTCAAGCGGGGCGTTCTTGAACAACGAGAAGATCAAAAGTGCCAGCGTCATCCCCAGCGTGAGCAGCAATTCCAAAATCGCCACGATGGGAAAAGCGAAGAGGGTGTGATCGGGTCCCTTCTCCACCATCGTCAACGGCGCTTTCACGATCTCAACCAGAGAATAAGTTTTTGTGCCTTTGGTGAAAACTTGTTTAGTAGGAAGTGAGTCTGTCATATATCTAATCCTTCACCTCATTCGCCGCCAAGCCGCCGTCTTTACGCACGCGCCAGAGATGCAGCGAGATGAGCAGAGCCATGAACAACGGAATGATCATGATGTGCAACGCATAAAAACGAATCAAAGATTCTTGTCCTACTTCGGGTCCGCCCAAAAGAATCTTTTTGATGATGGGTCCCATGAATGGCTCGTACGAGGCGATGCTCGTGCCGACGGTGATCGCCCAAAATGAAAGTTGATCCCACGGCAGCAAGTAGCCGGTGAAGCTCGCGCCCAACGTGAGGATGAGCAAGATCACACCCACGCCCCAATTAAATTCGCGCGGCGGTTTGTAGGCGCCGGTGTAAAAGACTCGCGCCATATGCAGAACCGTGATCAACACCATCAGGTGCGCGCCCCAGCGATGCAAGTTGCGGAGCAACTGCCCGAAGGGCACTTTGGTTTGCAAATCCACGATGTTGACGAAGGCGCGCTCGACAGACGGCACGTAATAAAACATGAGCAGCACGCCGGTAATGGTGAGGGAGATGAACGCGGCGAGCGTGATCACACCCAAGCCCATCGAATACCCGGCGCGGATGCTTTTGACGTTGACCTTCACCGGATGCAGGTGAAAAAAAATGTTGGTCGTCATCACCAGCGATCTATCGAGCGGGTTGTCCGGCATCCCATGACGAAAAAATGATCGCCAGAGGCGAGAGTGAGTAACGAAGTTAATGAGAGTAGTCATTGAAAAAATCTCCTTGCTAATGGCGTATCGCATATCGCGTATCGCGTATCACGCATCACGCACCGCTATACGCCAAACTTTCTCTAAACCTAAACGCTTCCATCGTAATCGCGCCCGTCGGGCAGCGTTTAGCGCACAAGGCACAGCGCGTGCAAGCGGCGTCATCTTTGATCATCGCCGCCAACGGCGTGGTATCGCCTTCGGAGGTGATGTAAGCATCAATCACTTGGTACAAGGTGTCGCCGCCACTCACATCGTCGAGCATGACGATCTTTAAACAATCCCAAGGGCAAACGTCCACACAACCGTTGCACAAAATACATTTCGCGCCGTCGAAGATCGTGTTGACGCTACATTCAAGACAGCGCGCGCCTTGCCGTGTTGCTTGGTGATCGTCGTAGCCGAGTTCGATCTGCGACAGACCGGTGCGGCGGTTCAATGGCAGGGCGGGGATTTTCTCGCGCGCAATCTGAGTCCAGTCGCGCGGCATTTGATGCAATGGCAAATGTGTCCACATTGTTTCGGAGGTAGTGATCAAAAATCGATCCTGAATTTTCTGCTCGATGCCTAACGCGGCAATGTGTCCATCGCGCACGGCGTTGATGATGAGGCGCGGACCGTAAGCAACGTCGCCACCAGCGAAGATGTCGTGTGCAGAAGTTTGTCCGGTGAGCGGGTTTATTTCTACAAAGCCGCGCGGAGAAAGTTTGACGTCGCTTGTGCCGCCCAACGCCGCAAGATCCGCCGCTTGCCCAATGGCGAGGATGACGGTGTCACAATCCCACACGCGCTCACTGTTAGCTTTGAAGCGCGGATTGAAACGGCGGTTCTCGTCAAAAACTGATTCGACGTCAATCACTTCGAGCCCACTCACCTTGCCGCCTTTGCCGATGATGCGGCTGGGTCCTACACGCGGAAAAACATGAATGCCTTCTTCTAACGCTTCTTCGATTTCCATTTTAGAGGCGGGCAGTTCGTCCCACGAT
>JACRLA010000234.1 GCA_016215145.1 Chloroflexota bacterium | reverse complement strand
TTGGCTGTTATTGCATTCTGCCCCGATAAAGTCAGATCACCGGTGATGCAATAAATTCCGGGTTGGAATGTGCCAGCCCCCAAGTTGTTTCCGTTCCAGTTTCCAGGTTGATAGACTCCGTTTGCGCTTGTGCCGTTGCTAGTGCATGTCGGTTCCGACAAACCGGCGAGAGGGTCGGTGATAGGCACGCCGTTGTTGTAGCCCGTTGTAATGGGTTGAGTCATATTCTGCACACCGGAATAGTTATAACCGCCCACGCTCACAATGCTATAACCGTTATCCACCGTGATACCCGTGTTGTTCGCCGAGGTGGGAGGATCTATGGCGCAATCGTTAGAGGAATTCGTCTCTGTTGAATTGACAAACAGGTTGCCGTTATGCACATTGATGCCGCCGCTATTGCCGCCGCCAGTCACGTCTATCGTATTGCCGCCAACGGTAGCGCAATTGCTCAACCCCACAAGCGCAAAACCCGCCATCGGGGGGTCAACGCTGCTAATCCATTGCGCTTGCGCTTGGACGGTGTATTGAACTGGACCGTTGTAAACGATATGGATGAAGGCGGTTGGCACGGTAGAGGTCAAAACCAAAGTGACAGTTCCGCCACTAGAGGAGGTTGTCGTCGAATAACTGGTAGACGTGTTTGCTTGCCCGTTCACATAGCCATTCGCCGACAGTATCACGTTCATCGCCGTTGCCCCCGTCGAATCATTTTGACCTAGATTCCGCTTGAGGGCGTAAGCCAACGCGGCATTATCTGCCGCGTTCTGCCCGCGCCGCCGTTGTGTCAGCACGTTGCCGCCATCAATGGCTAAACCGGCGAAGCCTAGCAAGACGATCATCAGAAAGGCAAGAAGGACAATCACTTGCCCGCTTTCACCGTGAGTGCGTTGTGTGGGTTTCATGATTCGCTTCTTTCTTACGGCGCGGTAATCGTTGCAACCGATAACGCGCTCAGAGGCAGTGTTTGGCTTCCAACAATCGTCCCGACAAAGGGCGTCAATAATTGATAGTTGGTTGTTACCGTTACCGTGATCGGCTCGCCCTGTGCAGTGCTGCCGGAGTTCGCCACCGTTACGGTCGCCGAATCCCAATCCACTAACGTGCCAACCGGCGCGGCGTTCTTCACGCGATAGGTGACATTATTGGGATCGGCAGAGCTCGAACTGGTGATATAGGTTGGATACTGCGCGGCATAGCTCGCCCCCTCGCCCGCCGCATCTTGCAGCGCCAGAAACGTAAAGTAAGCGCGACCAATATCGAGAATCCCCAACAGCAATGAGGTCAAGATAATGATCATTAAACTAAACTCGACCAGGCTTTGACCTTTCTCACCCTTCGATCCTGACCTGTGAGTTATCGTCGGACCTCGAAGGTTTCCCTTTTTGTCTTTTGTGTTGAACGGATTAGGCAACGAGAAAATCATAGTGACCTCTTCTAAGGCGTGGTGCAAGTATTCGTCGCATCCGAAGGAGCGACAAAAATTGAGTTCGTCATATTGGTGATCTCGGCAGTCGTGCGATCAAACGTAAATCGGAGCGAGAACGCCCCGGTGCCGGTTGCTCGCGCGGTTGCCGCCGGCGACCCCGTGGTGCTGTAAGTGGTCGTGCCTATATTCTCATCGCCGATCCAAAACGTTGTGGTCGTTGCCTGAATCATTTCGATCTTGGTGAGATGGGGATTCGGTCCGCCGCCGTTCTTTCCAAACGTCATGGTCACAGACGTTAAGTTGAGACTCTGCGCGGAGGGATTCGTAAAATTAACCGTGAGGGTAAGCGTGCCGGGACTCAAAGGCAAACTGGTTGACTCTGCCATGCACGCCAGAAAATTTGCATTGGCGGTTTTAGCCGAACTCATCGTCAACGTTAAATCCTTTGTCAAACTGGTCGTGCTGCCCGTCCAATTGACAATCGTAGAAGCGGCAGGCACGCCCGTCAGTGTGACACTGCCGCCCGTAATAAAACTGTTCGTAGACGCTTTGCAATCAGCAGTAGACGGTGTTTGCGTGATCGATCCCGATCCACTGGTAACCGATTTAGCTAATACGTAGCACGAGACCGATGTGTAATCCACCGTCACCGTGGTGTTCGCCGTCATCGTCACCGAAGCCGTGCCACCCGAAGAAGTTACTGTAGAGGTGGATACCCCACTCCAAGAGTTAACCTTATAAGCCACCGTGCCATCGGTAATGGGATCGGCCACCGTATACGCCACAAGCGAGACAGACGTGTTATTGATATAACCGCCCTGCCCATCGCCGCGCGTACAGTTCGTCGCAGTATTATTCACCACAGCACTTGACGCGCTAGTGAGAGCCGCATTCGAAGCGCCGCTCAAGGTCTTATTGATCGTCAGTAGATAACACGAGGCAAAATTTGCCGTCACCGTCACCACGTCATTGGTTGACGGCGTGATGGTCAACGGATTATTGGTGGGGTTGGTTGTAATGCCGTTGACCACCTGCGTCCAATTGACAAAGTAATAATCGGAATTTGCCGTTGGGGTAATAACTTTGGTTCCCGAAAATTGACCGCTGCCGCAATTAGAAGTCGGTTGAGAAACTGATCCGCCTGCGCCAGCCGACACGGTCAGGGTGTAACAACTGCTGCCACCTCCCCCTCCACTCGGCGTCCCGATCACGATATTCGGAAAGATGCTGCGTGCCGCTACAAAGGTCATGTCAAACGGTTGAAGCATTGGCAGGAGCGGCATGATCGGCGCATAGTGACCGGTGACCGTCACCTTGATTCGATCCCCATTCAACACTGCCGGTGAGGGTTCTGTGTTTTGGACACAGTCGGCAAACGTTGAACCCGAACCATGATCGTAAGCGATCACGATGTCGGCATCCGCCAGCGTTAAGAGAGGAGAGGTGCGCCTCGCCGCCTCACGCATCCCCGCGCAATCCGTGTAGTAAGGCGTTGAACCGGAGATGTTAACTGCCGCGCCCAAACGCGCCGCCTCGCGCGCCGAATTAGACAAGCCGTTGTAGATCACCAACAAACGGCCAAACTCTACAATGCCTGCCGTGAGGAGAATCAATACCGGAAGAAGCAGAGCAAATTCCACCATGCCCTGCCCAGAAGAAAAATCTTTATGCCGGATGCCAGCGCGTTGTGTTGTCATCTCTTTAAAAAGGAATCGGAAAATTTTCATCCCAACCCACTTAGCCCTTCCGTCATTGCGAGCGCACTTTGCGAAGCAATCTCGGTCGCGCTATGAGATTGCTTCGTCGCAAAGAACGCTCCTCGCAATGACGCTGAGCAGTCACAAAATTTCGTCCCATTAAGGTCTGTGTTTAAACCGTAAAAAAGATAAAAAGGTTACGGGTTTAATTTTTAATTCGAGGCGTAGCTTTTAGCGGGGATTGGCGGTATCTCTGACAGAATGCAGTAGTACAAAAGATGGGCAGTACATCAGGGGCGTACTCGATTACGATGTCCGACGTGAGGCGGTTGATCTATAATCATGTTTAGTGGCATTTCAGCAACCCGATCCTCCATCGCCTCTGACATTAGAAAGCGAAAAAAAACTCGTCGCGCAATCTCAGCAAGGCGATCAAGACGCTTTCACAACGCTGTATCGCAATTACGTACAGGCGATATACCGCTATTGTTTTTTCCGCGTCCAAGACTCTGACCAGGCTGAAGATTTAACCGCAGACGTTTTTCTTAAAGCCGTTGACGGCTTGCCCCACTATAACGAGCGGGGGCTTCCTTTTGGGGCGTGGCTGTTCCGTATCGCGCATGATCGCGTGGTGGATTTTTATCGCAAGACAGGTCGCCACCCTGTCGTCGAACTGAAGGACGATTTTATAAGCGACGATCTCGCGCCTGAGGTAAGTATCGAGATCACTGAAAGCCATGATCGGCTGTATGAGGCAATTTCGCATCTGACCGATGAGCAGCAAGCCGTCATTCAATTTCGGTTTATGGAGAACTGGAGTCTAGAAGACACGGGTTATATGATGAACAAAACGGCGAATGCCGTCAAAGCCTTGCAGCATCGCGCCCTGCAATCGCTCCAAAGATATTTCAGCCAGAGAAATGTTGGGGGAAGTGATGCCCACCCATGAGCAACGTCTATCCTCCACACGACCCTGATATCAACCCCGAAGATCAACAAGCGGCGCGAGCAGTGAAGTCACAGCCCCGTCCGGCTCTCACCCCAGCCTCCGTTCAAAAAATTGAACGTCAAGCGTTGAAACGTTTGCGCGAACAAAAGCAACGGGCATTTCGATTCCCGCAGTTTCATTCTTTCCCGCGCCTCGCCGTTGCCCTTTCTATCGTCGTTGCCCTCATTCTGGCTACCAGCGGAACGGTTGCCGCCTCGGCGGGCAGCTTGCCGGGTGAACCTCTCTACGCCGTAAAGCGGCTCGGCGAACAGACCGAATTATTTTTCGCGCCCGCCGATCAACGAGCGGCGATTCATGTGGCTCATGCCGAAACGCGGCTATCCGAAATTGAAAAGCTGGCGGCAAGGGGCGTTATCTTGCCGGGTCTTTTGAATGAGCTGAATGCCGAAACGCAAGCGGCAATAGCCGGCGCGAAAACTTTACCCGCCAAACAACAAGCGAATGTTCTATCGGCGATTATGAATCTCATAGCTAAACAAGAAACCGCTCTGGCAATAATTAAATCTCAATTACCCTCTACCCATGTTTCGCAACCAGACTTGAGCCATGCCCAATCTGAATTAGGGACGCAGCAACAAGACGTTATTACCTACGCCGAAAAATTATCCGTCCCGCTTACCGTACAAAGCACTCAAACGGCGACGCCCACAAAACAAGTGGCGACTTCAACGGCGACAGTCACCGTACAACCTACTACCGCACAACCGCCTCTTACACCGACACGAGTTGAGACGCACACTCCCACGCCATTACCTACATCCACCACTCGCCCTCTGCCAACCGCAACGTCAACTATCGCGCCGACACAACAAAGCGCACAGTCAACGGCAACGTCATCCGCGGCGACGAGTACTCCGCCCGGGCAAAGCGGCAGCAGTAATGCTGGCGGCAACCCCAATAACAACGCCGGTGGCAATCCCAATAACAACGCCGGCGGCAACCCCGATAACAATGCGGGAGGCAATCCCAATAACAACGCCGGCGGCAACCCCGATAATAATGCGGGAGGCAATCCCAATAACAACGCCGGTGGCAACCCTGATAACAACGCTGGCGGCAACCCCGATAATAATGCCGGTGGTGGGGGCAAAAAACCTTAAACAAAAATCGCGTTCCTCACAAGAGAAACGCGATTTTTTATCGGCTCGCACCAGTACGGTTACGTATTTCATCGGCAAAGAGCAACAAGATCACCGCGCCCAGAATCAAAAAGGGACCGTAAGGGATCGGCGTGAATAAATTGTAGCGGCGGCGGATCAATGAAACAGTTAGATAGATCGCCGCACTGATGCCGCCACTCATCACGGCGATGAACAATGCTAAGAGGATTCCCGACCAGCCGACTGCCAAACCGATCACGCCTGCCAAGTTGACGTCGCCTCCGCCGAATGGAACTTCATTCAATTCTTCACCCCGAATCCGCGCCGTCACCACGCCAAACCCCCAGCCGAAGAAATAGATCACATACGCCGCGCCAAAGCCCACCGCCCCGCCGATCAGACTCTTTGGCAGATCATAGCCCGCGCCAAACATCGCATAGATAAAAGCGATCAGCGCAGCAGGGATGATA
>JACRLA010000233.1 GCA_016215145.1 Chloroflexota bacterium | reverse complement strand
GGCATCTAACGCTTGTTTAAGTTGAGACGGTTGCCCATCGTGACCTTTGATCAGGTTCTCTGAAGTCCAGCCGGATTTCCCAAAGTTGGCGATCTGTGAACCACCACGAATTTTTTGGATCAACGCGATCAACCGTCCGGGATAGCCTTTGCCCGAATCGTCGCCGTCACCTTCGGTGAGGCTGTCGCCAAGCGCGACGATCTTAAGCGCGCCCGCCGGAAGTTTGGCAACAGGAGCGGTTGTGGGTTGAGGGGCAGACGTTGCGGGCGCGGATGTTGGGTTAGTGCGTTGAGTCGGCGACACAGCGGTTGGCGGCATCACCGTATTAAAATCTGTTGGCGGACTCGACACGGGTGTTGCCGGTGTAGCACAACTCACGATTAAGACGACGATCAAAAAATAAAAAATAGGGCGCATGATAGATTCTCCTTTTCGTTTGCTTGACGTATGTTCTAGCGCGGGTTACAATTCCGCCCTGTCACGCGGGGCTTTTGCCCCGTCGTGTTGTGTCTGGCGGTTGTCACCTGAATGTTTAAAAGCCTCAGCGACAAATTACAAAATGTCTTCAAAGAGATCACGCGGCGCGGCAAATTAACCGAAGCCGATGTGGACGTTGCCTTGCGCGAAGTGCGCTTGGCGCTGCTTGAAGCCGACGTCAATTTTACAGTCGTTAAGGAATTTCTGGGGCGCGTGCGGGCGCGGGCAATTGGCGCCGAAGTTTCAAAGGCGCTCAACCCCGGGCAGCAAGTGATCAAGATTGTAAATGAAGAACTGATCACGACACTGGGCGAACCCGGAAAATTAAATCTCAGCGGTCAACCACCGCGCACCATTATGATGGTCGGCTTGCAAGGTTCTGGCAAGACTACCACATCGGCAAAACTGGCGCGCTGGTTGCGAAGTCAAGGTCACAAGCCGCTGTTGGTTGCGGCAGACCCTTACCGCCCGGCTGCCGCCGAACAATTAAAAACTCTTGGCACACAAATTGATGTGCCAGTTTTTACCGGACCTGAAAAACCACCCGAGCTGTGCCAGAAAGCAATCGCGCACGCCGCCGACATTGGGTATAACGTCGTCATCTTGGATACGGCGGGGCGTTTGCAAATTGACGAAGGGATGATGGCGGAACTGCAAGAGGTGAAGAGTCGCTGCCACCCCAACGAAGTGCTGCTCGTCGCCGATTCGATGACGGGTCAAGAAGCAGTTCGCATCGCCGATGGATTCAACAAACAGATCGGCGTGAGCGGTTTGATCTTGACCAAAGTGGACGGCGACGCGCGCGGGGGCGCCGCCATCTCCATGCGAGCCGTCACCGGCGTCCCGATCAAATTCTTGGGCGTGAGCGAGAAGATTGACGGCATCGAAGTTTTTGCGCCGGAACGATTAAGCGGGCGCATTCTGGGCATGGGCGACATCTTGGGCTTCATTGAAAAAGCTCAAGCGGCATTCGATGTCGAGCAAACCGAGAAAGCGCAAGCGCGACTTGCTTCAGGAGAATTCACGCTTGAAGATTTCCGCGACCAGATGAAACAAATGCGGAAGATGGGTCCTCTCTCGCAAATGCTGGAGATGATGCCGGGAATGAATCAGGTGGCGGCGAAGATCGATCCAAAAGATATGGATCGAAACTTCACTCGCATTGAGGCGATCATTGGTTCAATGACTCCGCACGAGCGGCGCAACCCGGATGTGTTAAACGCTTCGCGCAAGCGGCGGGTGGCGGCAGGCTCCGGCACGTCGGTGCCAGAGATTAACCAACTAGTAAAACAGTTTCGTGATACACAGAAACTGATCAAACAATTAAGCAAGAACAAAGGTCGGGGAATGTCCGACCTGTTTAGGAATTTCCGTTAGGAGTTTACAGAATGCTTCGTATCCGTCTGCGCCGCGAAGGCGCAAAAGCACAACCGTTTTATCGCATCGTGGTCGCCGAGCAAGAATTTCCACGCAATGGTCGCTTCTTGGAAGTGATCGGCGAGTACAATCCGCGCACCGAACCTACCCATGTTAAAGTAGACGAAGCGCGCGCGTTGACTCATCTTAAGAACGGCGCTCAACCGTCTGAACCTGTGGCGCGCCTCTTAAAGAATCTCGGCACGTTGGAACGACTCGCCCGTTTGCACAAAGGCGAATCGTTGGACACGCTGGTTGCTGAAGCAGTGGCGAGCGCGCCCAAGATGGGCAGCATGAAGACACGCCACGATGACAAAGTGGGCGTTGCTTCGAAGGGCAAGTCCAAGAAGGCGAAAGCCAAGGAAGCGCAAGCCGCTAGCGCATAATAGCGAATGGCAAATGGCATATCGCTAACCGCGCACTTGCCATTTGCTATACGCCAATTGCTATGAAAGAGATTGTCGAACACATCGCGCGCTCGTTGGTTGACCACCCCGACGAAGTTAATGTTGAAATGACGTCGTACGGGGGAAGGACGATCCTGCGCTTGCGCGTGGCGAGCGAAGATATGGGTCGGGTGATCGGCAAAGATGGCAAGGTGGCGAATGCGATGCGCGCTTTGTTACGAATGATGGCAACACGCGAAGGTCGGCGTGTTGAACTCGATATTGTCTAAGGCGTTACGCCCGCCACGCGCGCGGCGGCGAAAATCAGAATCCGATCCGCAGTTTTTGGCGATTGGCAAAGTGTTGCGCCCGCAAGGTGTGCGCGGTGAACTGCGATTAGAAATTTATACGGGATCGCCCGCGCACTTGAAAGACGTTGAAACGGTGTACGTAGGCGACGAGCAGAGTCCGTATCCCCTTGAGTCGTCGCGCCTTCATCAAAAAATTTTGCTGATCAAACTTAAGGGGTGCGATGATCGGGAACAAGCGGATTCGTTTCGAGGGCAGATCATCGCCATCGCCCGCGCCGACGCCGCCCCTCTTCGCGCCGGGCAGTTTTACCATCATCAGATCATCGGCTTGGCTGTGATCTCGGATGAGGGTGAACAACTCGGAAGCATCACCGAGATTATCGAGACGGGGGCGAATGATGTGTATGTGGTGAAGAATGGTGACGAGGAGTTATTGTTGCCAGCGATCTCATCGGTGATCTTAAAAATCGAACCGCCGCAAATGATCGTTCACCTTCTTGATGGGCTGCGTTAGAGACTCATCAAGCGTTAATCGAAATTGGTTATTGACATAAAAAGATTTCGGAGTAAAATCTCACTCGTAATCTATCAACGTTCAAAAGAGCGCATCGAGGAAAATGGACTCGGTGCGCTCATTTTGCTTTGTCCCGTGCCTAGCACGAGTGTTCGGGCATAACAATTACCCATCACTTAGATTCACGAGCCGAGTTTTGAAAGAGCTCCCACGTCAGATCATAACCCATTCATTTATTTGAGACCGGAGGTCAGTGTGGAACCCAGAAGCTTACGCGCGCTAAAAATCAGCCTTGCCTCACCCGAACAAATTAAATCGTGGTCGTACGGTGAAGTCACCAAGCCAGAGACGATCAATTATCGAAGACTCAGACCGGAGAAAGATGGTCTGTTCTGCGAAGCGATCTTTGGACCGACTAAAGATTGGCAATGCTATTGCGGCAAATATAAAAACGTCCGCTATAAAGGAATCACCTGCGACAAGTGCGGTGTTGAAGTGACTCGATCTTCGGTGCGCCGCGAGCGCATGGGGCATATTGAGCTCGCCGCGCCGGTGGCGCATGTGTGGTACACACGCCGCGTGCCGTCGTATCTCGGCGTGCTGCTCGACGTCTCGCGCCGCAATTTGGATCGTGTTCTTTACTTCGCACAATACGTGGTCACACACGTAGATGAAGAGGCGCGACAAAAAGCGTTGAAGCGACTCGAAGAGGATATTACCCGCGAAGAGAAACGCCGTTTTGACGACATCAACGCCAAGATCGCCGCGCTGAAAGTGGGACGCGAGAAAAGAGTTAGCGATATCAAAGCGAAGATGGACGGCGTCAACGAAAAATACGAAACCGATCTGGCTGAAAAAGTTGAGCCGTTGGTGAAAGAAGGTCAGAAGGTTCAAAAGTCGCTCGAAGAGAAGATGGACACCACCATCCGCAAAGAGATCGAGTTTGAGCCGACGCGCGACACCATTGCCGAAGAAGGCGAAACGATCTCGCGCAAACACTTAACCGCGCTCAACAAAGCCGTCCAATCTAAGCTCAATGAAATTGAAGAGGGCATGAAGGACAAGCGCGACACGAAGATTGACGCGCTGAAGATGGAGATCGAACAGGCGAAGGCGGAAGCGGAAGACGAGATCGTTAAACTGCGCGACTCGCTCGAGGAAGTTTCTGAAGAAATTCGCAGAACGGTTGACAAAGATCACGAAGATTTGCTTGCCCTGCATCCGATGATGTTCGTCGGCGAGAGCAAGTACCGCGAGCTGAAACAAAAATACGGTCAGGTCTTCAAAGCCGATATGGGCGCGGAAGCGTTCTACGATATTTTGCGCGCGCTCGATCTCGACAAACTGGCGAAAGAGTTGTGGCACGAAATCCGCACGACGAAGTCGAAACAAAAGAAGAAGAAGGCGATCAAACGGCTCAAGGTCGTCGAAGCCTTGCGTAAATCTAACAACCGCCCCGAATGGATGATCCTTACGGTGCTACCGGTGATCCCGCCCGACCTGCGTCCGATGGTGCAGCTCGACGGCGGACGTTTTGCCACATCCGATCTTAACGACCTCTATCGCCGCGTGATTAACCGCAACAACCGTCTCAAACGCTTGATCGATCTCGGCGCGCCAGACGTGATTGTGCGTAACGAGAAACGCATGTTGCAAGAGGCGGTTGACTCATTGATTGACAACTCGCAACGCGGCAAAGCCCTCTCACGGCGCGGTCGCCGCGAACTTAAGTCGTTGAGCGACATGCTCAAAGGCAAGAAGGGTCGCTTCCGCCGCAACTTGCTGGGTAAGCGCGTAGACTATTCGGGTCGCTCGGTGATTGTGGTAGGGGCAACGCTCAAACTGCATCAATGCGGTTTGCCGCGCGTCATGGCGCTGGAGTTATTCCGCCCGTTCGTGATCGCCAAATTGGTCGAATACAATTTTGCGTCGAACGTCAAAGGCGCGAAACGAATCATTGAGAAAGAACGCCCCGAAGTGTGGGAAGTGTTGGAAGAGGTAATCAAGGATCGTCCGGTTCTCCTCAACCGCGCCCCCACCCTGCATCGTTTGGGCATTCAAGCTTTCGAACCGGTGTTGGTCGAGGGTAAAGCGATCCATTTGCATCCGCTCGTGTGTTCGGCGTTCAACGCCGACTTCGACGGCGACCAGATGGCGATCCACATTCCACTCTCGCGCAAAGCGGTTGAAGAGGCGCGGGGGTTGATGCTCTCCACCAAAAATCTGCTGAAACCGGCTGACGGCGAACCCGTTGTGGGTCCATCGAAAGACATGGTTTTGGGCGTGTACTATCTCACGTTGATCCGCGATGGGCGCAAAGGCGAAGGACGCGCCTTTGCTGATCTGGATGAAGTGGAGATGGCGTATTCTTTGGGGCAGATTGACATTCACGCCAAGATTAAACTGCATCTGCCGACATACTATAACGAACAAAACATGCGCTTTGCCGATGGCAAGTCGCGCCGACGTTGGATCGAAACATCGGTCGGTCGTGTGTTGTTCAACCGCATCATGCCCGACGAGATGCGATTCGTAAATGTCTTGCTCGACAAAAGCGGTTTGCAAAAATTGGTGACACAGTGTTACCAAGTGGTAGGCAGCGAAATCACCACCGATGTTGTAGATGAGATCAAGAGCATCGGTTTCAAATATGCCACGCGATCTGGAACGACGATTGCGGTTTCTGATCTGCATGTTCCGGTTGAGAAAGCCCAGATCGTCGGCGCAACTGAAGAAGAAGTAGCCGATGTTGAAAAACAATTCCGACGCGGCTTGCTAACCGAGCAAGAGCAAACAGATCGCATCATTGATCTGTGGACGAAAGCGCGCGACGATGTTGCTAACGCCGTGAAAGCGCATCTTGATCCATTTGGGTCTTTGGCAGTCATGGCAAAATCGGGCGCGACCAAAGGCGGTTTCGGTCCAATCGCCCAACTTGCCGGTATGCGCGGTTTGATGGCAGATCCTTCGGGGCGCATTATCCCCTTGCCGATTCGATCAAACTTCCGCGAAGGGCTGCGCGCACTTGAATACTTCATCTCGACTCACGGCGCGCGCAAAGGTTTAGCCGACACCGCGCTACGCACCGCCGACGCCGGCTACCTCACCCGCCGCTTGGTAGACGCCGCACAAGATGTGATCGTCAATATGCACGACTGCGGCACCGAAGGCGGACGATGGATTCGGCGCAAGGATGATGTAGCCGGTCAAAATATGTTTGAGCGCACGCTGGGGCGTGTTGCCGCCACAAAGGTGGTTGATCCTAAGAGCGGTGAATTGATCGTGGATCGTAATGAAGAGATCACCGAAGCGATTGCCACACGGCTTAATGCCACGCCTGCCATTGAAGAAATTTTTGTGCGTTCACCGCTTAACTGTCAACAACGACGCGGCATCTGCATTTTATGTTATGGGCGTGATCTGGGTCGCGGCAAGTTAGTGGACGTGGGTTCTGCCGTCGGCATCGTGGCGGCGCAATCCATCGGCGAGCCTGGCACACAGCTCACCCTGCGCACGTTCCACACCGGCGGTATCGCTTCAGGCGGCGACATCACTTCTGGTTTGCCGCGCGTGGAAGAATTGTTTGAAGCGCGCAAGAAGCCGAAAGGCGAAGCCGTCGTCAGCGAGATTGATGGCAATTGCGAGATCATCCGCTCGGATAAGGGCGGCTTGAAGTTTGTCAAAGTGACGAACAGCGCGACGATCAAAGATGAATACGAAGTGCCGGGTAATTGGGCGATTAAGGTTGACGATAGCGCGGTGGTGGCGGATGGCACGTTGTTAGCGCAGCGCGGCGACAGCAAAGTGATCGCCGAACATGGTGGCAAGGTCAAGATCAAAGACACCAAGATCATCATCACGCGCGAGTTCTATGATGAGCGCGAGTATGAAATCCCCAGCAACTCGCGCATCTTGGTCACTGAAAAACAAGAAGTGCGAGCGGGCGAGTCGCTTACCGATGGGTCGCAAAACCCGCATCGCATCTTACGCATCTTGGGACGCGAAGCAACCGAGTTGTATTTACTGACGGAAATGCAGCAAGTGTATCGTTCGCAAGGTCAGAACATCAACGACAAACACTTTGAAGTGATCATTCACAAGATGTTGTCGCGAGTGCAGATCGTCAAAGCGGGCGACACGGATTTGCTGCCGGGTGAATTGATTGATCGTGGTGAGTTCAAAGAACTTAACGAGAAGCTGATGGCAGATGGCAAGCAACCCGGCACGTCGCTGCCGGCATTGCTCGGCGTCACCCGCGCTTCGCTCGCCACCGATTCGTTCCTCTCAGCCTCGTCGTTCCAACACACGATCAAAGTGTTGGCAGGCGCGGCAATCGAGGGCAAGTCTGATGGTCTGTTTGGTTTGAAAGAGAACGTGATCATCGGCAAGTTGATCCCGGCTGGCACGGGGTATCTTGCCTACCAAAAGATCACCGATGGCGATGAAGTGAACGGTAGCGATCCGGCGATGCTGCCTGAAGCGCCGTAAGAATTAAAAGCAGACTTCAAAACAAGAAACCCGCTTTTTCAAAAAAAGCGGGTTTCTCTTTTAATCATCCACCGTTTGCTCATGCCCCTCAGGGCAAGTGCCGTAGGTGCAATCGTAGAAGCCTTCGTCAAATTCGGGCGGACCCACATCCCAACAATTTTTGCAATAGATTTTGTTGCAATCGTCGCAATAGAATCCGACAAAGTCGGGATCGATTCGATCTGCCGCCACATAATCGCCGCGCAACAACGATTCGAAAAGTGATACCGTCTCCGCCGCATGACCGAACTTGATAATGTCGCCGATAAACCCCGCCCGCTCCAAACGCTTCTCCTTCTGCCACATCCCTTCGCCCTCACCCGCGTCGTACAAGGTGATGCGGGCAACGCTGGCGCGACAACGATCACAATAGAGATCAACACTGTTTGACATAACGATCAAAACTAATCACGAATATCACGAATATACGAATTTAACGAATGAACAATTTTAAAAATTCGTGGTATTCGCCCATTCGAGTCATTCGTGATGAAATCACCTTGCCGCGTATAAGGTCAGCCGATTAACGATCAAAGATCGCCTTGACGATCATGATGATCGCCACAATGAGGATGAGGGCGATCAACAAGCCACCCACCGCGCCCAAAGGTATTGAGGGGAAGCCGCCACCGCCGAGTGAGATCATACCGTTGCCACCCGCAGCGCCACATCACGATAATCCGGATCGTCGGCGTAGATTTTCTGGAATTCGCCAAAGGCTTTCGCTGTATTGCCCAAGCGGTGATACGACACGGCGCGCCAATACATTGCTTCGCGCAATAACAACGGGCTGCGATTCTTTTTCTTTTTCAGCGCATCTGTAAAAACTTCTGCCGCCGCTTGTTGCAGCCCTTTCTCCTGCATCGCCCGCCCATACCAAATTAAAGTTTCAAGCGTCACGTCGTCGGCGTTTTCGGTTTTCTTGGCGCAGGCGATCACTTCATCCCACAAATCTTGACTAGCGTAGAGTTCGCACAAGGAAAGAGTTAAAGGAGAGGCGTCAACGTTGCGGTCAATTTCCTCGAGCAAGCTAATCGCTTTATCCACTTCGTCATTGCCCTGATACAACTCGGCTAAAAGCAACGCCACCGCTAAACTATTTGCCGACAACGATGCGCTAACGTTCGGTGTAATAGCAATCTCCAATCTCACATCGTTCATCTGTTGAATCATCAACGGCGTCGGAAGT
>JACRLA010000232.1 GCA_016215145.1 Chloroflexota bacterium | reverse complement strand
TGAACGAGCGCGACACACCTTCACTGGAAGAAGCGCAACAACGGAATGAGACATACGCTCATCGCAACGTAGGTCTGGTGATTGAAACGCGACCCGACCACATCAACCCTGACGAGATTCGTTGGCTGCGCCAACTGGGTGTGACCAAAGTGCAAATGGGCGCGCAGAGTTTGGATGATCACATTCTCGCTCTCAACAAACGCGGGCACACGGTGGAGCAAACGCGCGAAGCAGTGACGATGCTCAAGGCGGCGGGCTTTAAGATCGTCCTTCATTGGATGCCGAATCTTTTGGGCGCAACTCCCGAATCGGATCGCGCAGATTATTTGAAACTGTGGAGCGATGTTGCCTTTCGTCCCGACGAGTTAAAAATTTATCCGTGTTCGTTGCTGGCGAATGCTGAACTGTATGAATACTGGCAACGCGGCGAATATCACCCGTATAGCGATGATGAATTAATTGACCTGATCGCCGACTCAATGGCGCGGACTCCACGCTATTGCCGCATCAACCGCGTCATCCGCGACATCCCCGCGCCAAACATTGTGGCGGGTAGCAAACGATCTAACATGCGGCAGGATGCGGATCGAGAAATGCACAAACGCGGATTGAGGTGCGAGTGTTTGCGTTGTCGTGAAGTGCGCGGCTCAAGCGTAAACGCGAATGAACTGCGACTCGAGGTGATGCAGTATGAGACGCGAGTCGGGATGGAGAATTTTATTTCGTTTGTAACGAGAGAAGATAAGGTGGCGGGGTTTCTAAGACTCTCACTCCCAGACCTCACCCCCAACCCTTCTCCAGATGACAAAGAACAAGATCGTCATCTGGAGAGGGGAGCAACGTTGGGTTTGCCCGAAATTGAGAATGTCGCGATGATCCGCGAAGTGCATGTGTATGGGCCATCGCTCGGGTTGGGTGATGAGAGTGAAGGTGAGGCGCAGCACGTTGGAGTCGGTCTCAAGTTGATCAACGCCGCGCAGGAGTTGGCGGCGTCAGCAGGATTCAAAAAGATCGCCGTGATCTCCGCCATCGGCACGCGCCCATATTATCGTAAACGCGGATTCGAGATCGAGGGGTTGTATATGACTAAGAATCTTCCCGAAGGTTCTGAACCTTAGGGAAGTTGACCCCCACGTTTGGGGAGAGGCGCGCTGATGAAACTCTAATACTTTCAAGAGAGAATAACGACGAAGGGAAAACCTTCGTCGTTTGTTTTCTCGTGGGCGAGGTATATAATCTTTACCGATGAGTGACGAGCGCATCGCAAAAGCACCGAACATCTGGATGGCAACGGTGCGCCCGAACGGCACGCCGCATTTAGTGCCGATCTGGTTCGTAGTGGTGGATGAGAAATGGTATTTTGCCACCGACCCCAAAAGTGTGAAGGCGCGAAACTTGCAACATAACCCGGCGATTGCTATCTCACTTGAAGATGGAACGAATCCATTAGTGGTTGAGGGCAATGCAAAAATTGTGAAGCCGACGAAGAAAGTTGTAGAGGCGTTTTTGAAAAAGTATGATTGGGACGTAAACGACGACGACGATTATATTTTGTTTGAAGTGACAGTGAAGAGAAAAGTTTTAGGAAACTGAGAATGTGGCAACCGATTGAAGCTTTACCATCTCACTGGCAAGAACTTGCTGTGCCTGAACTTTCATCGCTCGCTAAAGTGTGGATGGAGCAAAAGGAGCGGCTTGAAGATTCTAAAGCGGTGAAGGAATTTAATGAGCGTTTGCGTCGAGAATGGTCTATTGAGACCGGCATACTGGAGCGGCTCTATACAATAGATCGCGGCATTACTCAGTTGCTTATTGAACAAGGCATTGACGCGACGTTGATACCGCACGGCGCAACGGATCGTCCGGTGGAGGAAGTAGTCCGTATTTTGAAAGATCACAACACTGCTCTTGAGGGCGTTTTTTCTTTCGTTGCCAGCCGCGAGCGTTTGACGACAAGTTATATTCGTCAACTGCATCAAACTTTAACTCAACATCAACTTTATGTTGAGGGTATTGATCAATTTGGCAACCCAGTTAATTTGCCTTTGCAAAAAGGTGAATGGAAGAAATGGGCGAACAATCCCACGCGCCCCGATGGAAGAGTTCACGAGTATTGCCCGCCTTTGCAAGTAGCAGGCGAGATGGAAAGACTCGTTGCTTTTTATCAATCTCATAATGAAGTTGCGCCTGAAGTTAATAGTGCTTGGCTTCATCACCGCTTTGCACAAATTCACCCTTTTCAAGATGGCAATGGGCGCGTGGCGCGGGCGTTAGCGACGATTGAGTTTTTGAGAGCAGGCTGGTTTCCTTTAGTCATTAATCGTGATCAACGTGGAGAGTATATTGCAGCGTTGGAGGCAGCAGATAACGGCGATCTCGCGCCACTGGTGTCTCTTTTTGCTCGCACGGCTAAACGATCTTTTGTAAGAATGTTGGCACTGTCTGAAGATGTGTTACACGGCGAGGCGATAGTTTCTGTGCCGCAAATTGTAAAAAGCGTTGTTGAAGTTTACGAGCATCGCCGTCAAGACACTGAAGAGGCTTATAAACAAGTTGAACTGATCGCCGAGAGTTTGATTGAGGAATCTTTCGCGCGATTGCAGAATGTAGCCGACCAAATGAAGCAAAGGCTTACTCAATCTGCTTTTCCGATTGACACTTATGTTGCTCGAAGCCGTGAACAAAACAACCACTATTACACCGCGCAAATAGTGTCTGTAGCAAATGAACTGAACTATTTTGCAAATGTATCCAGGCATCGCGGCTGGGTGCGGTTGCATTTAGTCAATGGGCAGAAAACCCATATTGTTTTTTCGTTCCATTACTTGGGTAAAGTTAATCGCGGGGTGATGGTTTGTTCTGCATTCATTTACTTCCCTGAGGACAAGCCGGAAGTTACAACAGAGGCAGAAGCAGAAATGCCGTTTGCCGAAACCCGTCGAATTTGCGACGAGCTTTTTGCTTTTTCCTACACAGATAGTGATCGAGTTGGTGGAGTGAAATCAGATTTTGGAAAATGGTTTGACTTGGCTATCAGCGTTGGATTAACAGAATGGGCAAAACGTTTATGAAAGAGGTTGATAATTATTATGATGCGATTTGATCGTTTCACCGAGCGGGCGCAGGATGCTGCCTCGCGCGCTTACGAAATTCTTCAGCGATACGGACACAACCAAGTGGACACCGAACACATCTTGTTGGCGCTGCTCGAACAGCCCGAGGGTGTGATCCCGCAAATTTTGGACAAGATGTCGGTGGACATTGAGATTATCAAACGCCGACTCGACGATGTGCTGCGCGCCAGCCCGAAGGTTGCCATTTATGGCGGCGGCACGGGGCAGGTGTTCATCACGCCGCGCGTGAAGCGCATTATCGATCTTGCCAACGAAGAAGCGAACCGACTTAAGGACGAATACATTTCAACCGAGCATATTTTTCTTGCTGTGTTGTCAGAACGCAACACGGCGGTAGCGCGCATCTTGAGCGAAGCGGGCATTACCAAAGAGCGTGTCTATGAATCGGTGAAAGATGTTCGCGGCGGTCAGCGCGTGACAGACCCGCAAGCGGAGACTCGTTATCGCACGCTTGAAAAATATAGCCGTGATTTAACGGCGGCGGCAAAAGAGGGGAAACTCGACCCGGTCATCGGGCGCGATGCGGTGATCTTGCGTGTGATCCAAATTCTCTCGCGCCGCACAAAAAATAATCCGGTATTGATCGGTGAGGCGGGTGTGGGCAAGACGGCGGTTGCCGAAGGACTGGCGCAAAAGATAGCCACCGGCGATGTCCCCGAAATTTTGTTGGGCAAGAAAGTGATCTCGCTCGATCTCGGCGCGATGATCGCCGGAAGTCGTTTCCGCGGCGAGTTCGAGGAACGGTTGAAGGCGGCGGTCGAGGAGATTCAAAAAGCACAGGGCGACATCATTTTATTTATTGATGAGTTGCACACCGTGGTGGGCGCGGGCGCGGCGCAGGGCGCGATGGACGCCAGCAATATGCTCAAGCCGGCACTGGCGCGCGGCGAATTGCAGTGCATCGGTGCGACGACGTTGGATGAATATCGCAAACACATCGAGAAGGACGCCGCGCTGGAACGACGCTTCTCGCCGGTGTTTGTCGAAGAGCCGAGCGTAGAAGATACGATCTTGATGTTGAAGGGTTTGCGTGATCGTTACGAAGCGCATCATAAAGTTTCTATTACCGATGGCGCGCTGGAAGCGGCGGCGAAACTTTCGCAACGTTACGTTACAGATCGATCACTGCCCGATAAGGCAATTGATTTGATGGACGAAGCGGCGGCGAAGTTGCGCGTGGCATTGTATTCCTTGCCGCCCGATATCAAAGAACTCAAGACTGAAATGGATCGTTTGCAAACGGAAGAGGATGCTTCGTCGGCGTCGCGCGATTATCAACGCGCGGCAGAAATAAAAGTGGAGCGACTTCGCAAAGAGCAAGAGTTTGGCAAGAAGCGCGATACGTGGGAAGCGGAACAACATCTCGACGAGAAGGTGGATGAGAACGATATTGACGAGAAGGTGGATGAGAACGATATTGCCGAAGTGATTTCGCAGTGGACTGGCATCCCCTTGAATCAAATGTTGGAAACGGAGTCGGCAAAACTTTTGCAGATGGAAGAACGTTTGCACGAACGCATCATCGGTCAAGACGACGCCATCCATGCGTTGGCGGATGCTATCCGCCGCGCGCGATCTGGTTTGAAGTCGCCGAAGCGCCCGATTGGCTCATTCATCTTTTTGGGATCGTCCGGTGTTGGCAAAACTGAATTAGCAAAAGCACTCGCCGAGTTTATGTTCGATGATGAAGACGCACTGGTGCGGGTGGACATGAGTGAGTATCGTGAACAACATTCGGTGTCGCGGTTGTTTGGTGCCCCGCCCGGATACGTGGGGTATGACGAAGGTGGGCAGTTGACCGAAGCCGTGCGCCGCCGCCCGTATCGCGTGGTGCTGTTTGATGAAATTGAAAAAGCGCATCCCGAAGTGTGGAACTCGCTTCTGCAAATTTTGGACGATGGGCGCATGACCGATGGACAAGGGCGCGTGGTGGATTTCCGTAACACGGTGTTGATCATGACGAGTAATCTCGGCACGGAGTTTGTGCAGCGATCCGGTTCGCTTGGCTTCTTACACCGCGAAGGCGAAGGTGAGGACAAGGATAACCAAGAAAAAATCGAGAAATCGTTGAAGGCAACCTTCCGCCCCGAATTTTTGAATCGCATTGACGACATCATTATCTTCTCGCCGTTGAAGTTGGAAGATGTGGAGCGCATTGTGGATTTGCAACTCAGAGAATTGCGCGAGCGATTGAAGGAGAACAACGTCTCGATTGAGTTGACCGATGCCGCGCGCAAGTGGTTAGCAAAGCAAGGTTACGACAAGATGTTTGGCGCGCGCCCCTTGCGCCGTGCGTTGCAAAAATATATCGAGAGCCCGCTCTCGGTGCAAATGCTGCGTGGCGATTTTATCAGTGGCGACACGGTGCTGGTAGATATGAAAGAAGAGCGGATCGAATTCCGCAAGGGCGGGGCGGGAATTCCGGTAGAGATGCAGAGGGCAACTGCCTAAATCAAACACCGAGTGTCTCGCGAAGCGCCCCGTAGCGAAGCGGAGTGGGGGAGACACTCGGTGTTTTTATTTAACCGCCACCCCAATCAAATGAATCTTCCACGATTGGGGAATCAATTTTTCCAACGCAACTGACAAATTAAATAACGGATCGTTGAACGCGGTGTAAGTGGGATCGGCGATGAAACTTAATTCAAGCCTGAAGCCGACTCGTTCACACACACGGTGCAGCCGACTCGGCGTGTTGACCTTGTAGCGCACGGGGAACGTATCTTCTTCGGCGCGGGAATATAAACGCGGCACGAGAAATCTTTGAATGGGGCGTAATAAGTAATTGGTAATTAGTAAGGGATGGTTGAAGTTGGGTGTGAGGAAAATAAATTTGCCATTGTGATCGAGAACGCGATGAATTTCTTTGAACACGATCTCGGGTTGCGCTAAATGTTCGAGCAACCATGAAGCAGTGATCACGTCGAAAGAATTATTGGCGAAAGGGAGCGAGTCGGCGAAACCGCAGAGGCGATTAACGGTTGGGGCGCGGTGATCGATGAGCGAAGG
>JACRLA010000132.1 GCA_016215145.1 Chloroflexota bacterium | reverse complement strand
TAACGAGCTCAAAGATTTTGTCGAAGAGACGATGGCGAACACCGTCGTCTTCGACGAAGAATTATCGCCGCGTCATCAACGCGAACTCGAAGGCATTCTGGGCGAGAACGTCAAAGTGTTAGATCGCACCGCGCTCATTCTCGACATCTTTGCCCAACACGCCCGCACGCGCGAAGGCACACTACAAGTGGAGTTGGCGCAATATGAATATCGTTTGCCGCGACTCACTCGTCAGTGGACTCACTTGGCGCGTCAGGCTGGCGGCGGCGCGGGCAGAGGCGGCACGGGCGGAGTCGGCTTGCGCGGTCCGGGTGAGACTCAACTTGAAGTAGATAAAAGAGAAATCTCGCGCAAGATCACTTTCCTAAAAAAAGAAATTGAAGATGTGCGGGCGCATCGCGGCAGACACCGCGCCCAACGTCAGCGAAGCGGCATCCCCGTCATCGCTCTGGTGGGCTACACCAACGCCGGAAAATCCACATTGCTCAACGCCCTCACTCACGCCGACGTGTACGTTGCCGATCAATTATTTGCCACGCTCGATCCCACCACGCGCCGCGTTGAACTGCCCGGCGGCAAGGCGGCGTTGTTCACCGACACGGTGGGCTTCATTCAAAAACTTCCAACGACTCTCGTCGCCGCGTTTCGCGCCACGCTCGAAGAGATCGCCGAAGCGGATTTATTATTGCACGTCGTGGATGTCACTCATCCCAATGCCGACGCCCAAGCCGAAGCCGTGCGGAAGACTCTCGAAGAGTTGGAAGTGACCGACATCCCCGTTGTCACCGCGCTCAACAAAACAGATCGCTTTCCAGATTTTGATCTGGCGTCGTCGGCGTTGGTCGGTCATCCCAATTTAGTCGGCGTCTCGGCGCTCAAGGGCAGGGGGCTCGAAACTCTTTTAGATCGCGTGCGCGAAGTGCTTTACGAATCGCTGACCTTGCTCGACGTGTTGATCCCTTACAAAGACGGACAACTCATTTCGATCTTTCACGAACAGGGAAGCGTTGAGTTGACCGAGCATCAAGAGAAGGGCGTGCATATTCGCGGACGGCTTCCGGCGCGCGTTGCTTCGCGCTTTTTTGCGTACAGCATTAAGCCGAAACGACGGAAGCAAGTGACATGATCCGTCATCAGCATTAACTGCCGATGACAAATGGAGTGTCGCAAAGGCGCGCGCTATCTGCCATTAGCAATAGGCTATCTGCTATCTAAGGAGTTCACCATGTTTCTAGATCGCCTCTCCGAATTTATTTCTAAACGACGCGGCTTGCCGACGATGATCGCCATCGCTCTCGTCGTCATCAATTTAATTTTTCAATTCATCCCGGGGCTGGAATGGTTCGCCCGCACGAATCTTTTGCTGCACATCGGCGTGATCATCGGCTTGCTCGGCATTCTGCTCTCTGCCGCGTTGGGCGGTTAAACTCTTTCAGCCGCGCGCGTTGTGTGATATAAGGTATCTAATTCTGATGCACGGAGTATTTAATGCTTGATGCTGTTCGACAGGTAACCCAACCTAACGTAATTATTTTGCACAACGAAAATCCCGCCTGGCCTCAAAGCGACAAAGATTGGGCGATGAAATTCGTTGAGATGTTGTCGAACGGTTTGCGCGACGAAGGGTATGTTGTCGAACCGATTAAATTTTTTGACAGCCTTGCCGTTCTCGATTCATACAATCCGCGCGAGTGGTTGATCTGGAATTGGGGAGAAGAGATGGCAGGCGAATCTTGGACGGAGCCACTCGTTGCCGCCGAGATGGATAAACGTGGATTCGCCTACACCGGCGCCTCCACCGAAGTTCTGAAATTTTCCAATAATCGTTTGGATGTAAAACAACGCTTACGCGACTCGGGGCTGCCGACTCTTCCAGCGCAAGTGTTTACCACGCCCGAGCAAGCGGCGCGCGAGTGGACGATCTTTCCGGCGATTGTCAAAGGCGCCAACCAACATGCCAGCTTCGGCATCGGCGGCGACTCTATCGCCCACAACCCCGATCAACTTGCCAAGCGCGTCGCCTACATGCGAAGCGAATACAACGACAACTCACTGGTCGAACAATTTTTAGACTCGCGCGAATTTCAAGTGGCAGTGTGGGGCAATGGCAAACCCGAAGTGCTGCCGCCTGTCGAATTTGATTACTCGGCATTTTCCGACATGCGAGATCGTCTCTATACTTTTGAATGGAAGTTTGATCGATCTTCGCGCGGCTACCGTGAGATCAAAATGCCTTGCCCGGCGCCCGCCGACAAACCCGTGTGGCGCGAGCGTTTAGAGAAAACCGCTTTAGAAGCGTATAAAGCCATTGGGCTGCGCGATTATGGGCGGATCGATTTGCGAATGCTCGGCGATGAGCCGCAGGTGTTAGACGTAAACCCAAACCCCGATCTCGATCACATCTCTGTTCTCTACACCGGCGCGAAACTTCAAGGATTAAATTACGGACAGATGGCAAGCCGAATTTTGCAATGGGCAGCGGCGCGTATGCCCAAGTAATTTTTTGTCATGACCGGTATCCTCATTTCCGATTCCGCTGATCGTGTTCGGGCAATGGCTAACAGCGTGTATTTTGTTAATACCGCCGCGGGCTCCGTCCTCGTTCACTCGCCACCCGAGACTCTTAAATACCTTCTCGCCGAAGGGCTAAAGCCGCCCAAGATATTTTTACTGCCAACCGATATGCCCGCCGGTCAGCAACTCGGCTCGAGCGGTTTCATCCGTCAGGGCATCAACTACGCCAGCGTAGAATTTTTAATGTATGCCAACTTCTTCGGCAGTGGGCAGAAGACTCAAATCATCACCACCACGGCTGATCAGGCTCGCCGCATACGTCGTTATCTTGATGAAACGATTGTCGGTCCCGAGAATTCGGCTTACGGCGACTATTTGTGGTTACAACGTGAGTGCGCGGCAGTGGGCTACTACCCACCGCTCAACCGCGAACTGCAAACCGATGACCTCATCACCATCACCAGTTTGGAAACCGGCGGCGGCAAATTAGAATCCGACGTAGAAATTTCTCTGGAGAATGATCACTTCGTCTTTAGCGAGAACGGCAAAGTCGTCGCGAAAATTTCCACCACCATCAGCGGCATCTCCACGCCACTCTCGCTTGCGCCGCCGCGTCCGCTTCACCGCCAGGAGATCACGCTGCAATTCATCGGCGGCAGCGACGGGTTCGATCCCGCCGGAATCACCACTTGCTTCTTAGCCTATTTGGGTTCAAGCGTGCAAACGCAAGCGACGTTATTCGACACGGCGGCATACCTGCGTTTGCGACTCGGCAACTTGGGAATCTCGCCCAGCCAAATCTCCGAAGTAGTTCTCTCGCACCTGCACGAAGATCATCTCGCCGGTCTGCCCGAACTCTTGCTCATGGGCGATCACCGCGTGCGCCTGCTCACCTCAGACATCATCTACGAAAGTTTATTGCGCGTCTTGTGCGCGCTCATGGCAATCCCCGAAAAAGAAGTTGCCACGCTCATCGAGTACATTCCGCTCAACCCCGGCACGTCGGTAACGATTGACAACAAACGATTCGAATCGCTTTACGCCGTGCACTCCATCCCGACCATCTCGGTGCGCGCCAACTCGCTCTATTATTCGGGCGACATGCGTTACGACGAAGAATGGTTTGAAGAATTGGTGAAAGAGGAAATATTAACTGCCAAGCGGCGCGATGAATTGATTCACTTTGCCGATGGAGCGAGTGTGCTGGTGCAGGATGTCGGGGGTGGGGCGATCCACACCACGTTGACGCCGGCTCTGCTTAAGTTACTTGCTTCTAAGGGGCAGCGTCTGGTGCTCGCCCATACCAGCAAACAACGTCTCCCCACTGGCGCCTTAGCCGACTACTCTGACAAAGTAGAGTTTGCTGTGAGCGGTCATGTCACGGCGGTGGGTGATGATGTGCATTTTGAATCGGATGCGGGTGATGTAGAACGAGTGGAGACTCTCTCTGCCTGCCCGTTGTTCGCCCGTCTCTCTGT
>JACRLA010000231.1 GCA_016215145.1 Chloroflexota bacterium | reverse complement strand
TTCTGTGAAATTCGCGGCTACATTTCAACCGCGCGCAAGAACGGGCAACGCGCGATTGTGGCGCTGCAATCTGCATTGGCTGGAACGCCATTTATCCCTGACGCAAATTCGACTCAACCGGCTACTGGCTGAGTAGTAACGGGTAAACAGCGAAGCGAGCTAATGCGATTATATCCCGCTTGGGGTTTCGTGATTCGGCGGCTTTCTGTCACTCGGCAGAAAGCCGCTTTTTGATTCTATAAGTGAAGAGGAGAAAATGCTTTGCGTAAGATCGCCGACGATTGGAGTAATATAGAGGTGCCCATTCGCAATCGTCTGTTACGCTTGATTATCGAGAACATTGTAGTTTATGCCATCCGCGGCAAGCGCACCGTTTTTCTGCGCGTTCGATGGAAAGACGGATACGACGACTGGCTTATGTTTTGGTATTTGGGGGAACGCATCAATGAACGTTGGGAAGAGTGGGAAGATAATGCATTGAGACAAATGTGGGAGTCTGAGGCTTCTGTCCGCGCCATACTTGCCGCATTAAAACCGGGGCGCAAATGGCGAACCATCAGACCCCACGCGCGCCAATTAGGGCTCAAGTCTCTGGTGAGGCGACCGGGGTGTAGCCGAAGTTATGGCTGAACAAGATAAGGAATCTGTTCCAACTGATGATAGCGAAACGCTTGTTTACTACTTCTTAGGGCGCGTGCCACAAAGGCAATCGCCAAACCTCAATCAAGCTCAAGAAGTCCATCAATCTGGTAAGGATATATGGTTCGGGAAAACTTTAAACGAAGAAGTCACAGTATATACATCTCAGTCCCCTTCTGTCATCATATCTGCTCCTACTGCGACCTCAACGCTTACGCCGGATTGAATCACTTGATGCCGCGCTATGTGAGGGCGTTAGTGAAGGAGATAAGAGACTTCCGAAGTCTGCCAGACTTCGGAAGTCTAAATGTTCACACGATTTATTTTGGCGGCGGCACGCCTTCCACTGTGCCAATCGAATCTCTCAAAGAAATTTTTTCGGCATTGCGCGATTCGTTTTCTTTGACCGATGATCCCGAAATTTCGTTTGAGGCAAACCCCGAAGACTCAACACCCGAATATCTTGAGGGCTTGCGCGAGTTGGGTATTAACCGTTTAAGTTTTGGCGTGCAGTCGGCGGATGCCAGCGAGTTAACTCTCTTCAATCGTTCTCACACGTTTAATGACGCTCAACAGGCGATACACAACGGGCGTGAAGCCGGATTTGAAAACATCAGCGTTGATCTCATCTTCGGCATTCCACAGCAAACGATGATCAGTTGGCAGGATACGTTGAAGCGGACTCTCGATCTCGCGCCCGATCACTTTTCGATCTATTCCCTCTCTCTCGACTTCGGCACGCCGATGCGGGCTTGGGTGATGCGGGGTCTGCTACCCGAACCCGATTCCGATCTTGCGGCGGATATGTATGAGTGGGGTGATGAAGAACTAATGAGGCACGGCTTTGAGCAATATGAAATATCCAGTTGGAAAAAATCTCAAAATCCCAAAACCCCAACTTCCAAAGCGATTGAATCGCCACGCGAGGCGTCTAATCTCCAATTACCAATTACAAATTACCAATGCAAACACAACCTCCAATACTGGCACAACGATCCCTATCTTGGTTTGGGTGCGGGGGCGCATGGATTTGTTACCCCAGACCTCACGGGTTTTCAAAACCCGCGAGGTCTTAACGACGACCCGAAGAGTTGCCGTTATTCCAACGTAATGTCGCCGACGGCGTATATTACCCGAATGGAGTCGGGTGAGAGTTGGGCAAACGTCCCGACGGTTTTGAAAGATGGCGAGATTGATGTAAATCAACCCTCGAGACGTTCTTTTACGCGCCCAAAGCAGTTTCCGTTTTCGCCCGCGCTCGGCGAATCGATCTTGATTGATCGTAAAACGGAAATGGACGAGACAATGTTGACGGGAATGCGATTGACGAAAGAGGGTGTGGGCTTTGAGAGATTTAGAAAAAGGTTTGGGGTTGGGATCGAGGAAGTGTATGCGAAGGAAATTCGAGGAAGTGTATGCGAAGGAAATAGAGGAACTAAAGGGAAAGAAATTGGTCGAGGTTGATGATGAGCGCGTGAGGTTGACGAAGGGCGGGCGACTGGTGGCGAATTGGGTGTTTGAAAAATTTGTGTAGGACAAGATTCCATCTTGTCCTACCGTAAGACAAGATGGAATCTTGTCCTACGTTTAATTTGTCCTTCCCAACAATTGTCTTGTAATTTCGTGCAGATGTTCCCCCGCCTCTCCTTTTGGTTTAGCAGAATCTAAACAGGAGATCGCCAGATCGGCGTGATGTTTTTCTTTTTCTTCGGCGTAAGCGCGCGCGCCGCATTTTTCTAATTCCGCCACAATATCGGTTACGCTTCCGCCGCCGTTTGCTTCGGGGCGATAGAGCGAACATAATTTTTCACTGCGTTGCAGACCATACAATACCGGCAATGATTTTTTGCGCGAGATAATATCCGTCGCCGCCGATTTGCCGGTGAGTGTTGCGTCTCCCCAAATGCCCAAGATGTCATCGCGGATTTGAAACGCCAAACCTAAATGCCGACCAAATTCACGGTAACACGCGCGTACGGATGAGAGCGCATTGGCGGCAAGTGCGCCGAGTTCGGTGGATGTGGCGATGAGCGACGCCGTTTTGCCTTCGATCATTTTCAAGTATTCCTCTACGGTCACCTCCCCGCGTTTTTCAAACGACATATCGTAATGCTGACCGAGTGTGAGTTGATAACAAGCATCGTGGATTAATTGAAAGGCGTCCAGCACGATGGATGATTCAAGATTGCGCTGCCGCGCGCGGTTGAGGGCGAGATGGGCGTAATTAAACAACGCATCTCCGGCGTTGATTGCCTGCGGCGCGCCCCACAATTTCCACACCGTAGATCGTCCGCGACGTAACGGGCTGTCGTCTTGAATGTCATCATGCACTAAAGAGAAATTGTGAATTAACTCCACGCACGCCGCAAAGGGTAAAGCGTTTCGCCAATCGCCACCACTCGCGGCGGCGCACAGCAGAGTGAGGGTGGGGCGTGTGCGTTTGCCCGCGACCAGAATCGGCTGCCCTTCGTCTATCCAGCCGAGATGGTAATACAACATGCGAGCGTAATCATCGGGCGGCGGAAGTTTGAAGTCGAGCGCGGCGCGAAGTTCGGTATCCAAAGCAGAGGAGAGTTGACTGAGGAGAGGCATAAATGAATAATGAGACAATGAATAATGAACAATGAACAATGCAAAACGTCTGTGATTTCAGTTAATGATTTGGAGTTTGAGATTTGGGTTTTTAATTTTTGATCAAAGGAATTTTTTTAAATGTTTCAATGTCTTTCGCGCCGACGCCGAACATGACGATGCGTATTTCGCGGGCGAGTTCGTTGATTGTTTCGACGACAGCCTCGACCGATTTATCTGCCGCTTTTAAAAACGGACTCGCCATGCCGCCGAGTGTCGCGCCGAGGGCGATGCACTTGGCAATGTCGAGTCCATCGCGCAACCCACCCGATGCGATGACGGGCAACCCCGGCGCGGCGTCGCGCACATTGAGAATCGATTCGGATGTGGTGACGCCCCAACCGATGAAGGCGGCGGCGACTCGCGCGTGCGATGGCGTGGGCGCGCGATGCATTTCTACTTGACTCCACGATGTGCCGCCCGCGCCGGCCACATCAATGGCGCGGATGCCTGCGCTGGCGAGTCGGCGCGCGTCCTCTTTGGAGAATCCCCAGCCAACTTCTTTAGCGATCACGGGGATGCCGTCTCGTTCTAATGCCTTACACACTGCTTCAACTTTTTTCAGCAGTCCGGTAAAGTTTGTGTCGCCTTCGGGCTGCACTGCTTCTTGGATGGCGTTGAAGTGCAGCACCAATGCATCGGCTCCGGCGATCTCAATTGCTTCGCGGCAATGTTCGGCGTCGTAGCCGTAGTTAAATTGCACCGCGCCTAAATTGGCGAACAGTAAAATATCGGGCGCGACATCGCGCACTTGAAAGGTGGAAGCCGTTGAAGGGTGTTGAATGGCGGCGCGCATCGAACCCAGCCCCATGGCGATGTTGGCGGCTTGCGCGGCGGTTGCCAGGTGACGATTGATCTCGGCGGCGCGGGGGGTGCCGCCGGTCATCGAAGAGATCAGAATCGGCGCGTGCAGTGTTTTATCAAAGAGGCGAACTTGCGTGGATACATCCGATAAATTAATTTCGGGCAGAGCGGTGTGGGCAAAGCGGTAATGTTCTAAGCCGGTGGTCAGTCCATGAAATTGGACATCGTGTTCGAGATTAATGCGGATATGATCATCTTTGCGCGAGGGGATGCCCGTAACTTCTGTCATGGAGTGGTGTTCTCTTAACTGTGCGGCATGTTACCAGTGGGTAACTGGCTTGTCAAACAAATATCACTTGACAGGTTGTGCCGCAACTATACAATGGAGTAAATCATCACTTCTGGAGGACTCAATGGCAGCAGAAACCGAAGAACGCGTTAAAAAAATTATTGTGAATTTGTTGGGCGTGAAGCCCGAAGATGTCTTGCGCGAAAAGAAATTCCGCGAAGACCTCGAAGCCGATTCGCTTGACTTGGTCGAACTCATCATGGCATTTGAAGAAGAGTTCGGCGGCGAGATCTCTGACGAAGACGCGCAGAAGATCACCACCGTTGGCGAGGCGGTGGAGTATGTTGAAACGAAGATGAAGGGTAGTAAGTAAGCTCTTCGAGAAAGACGAAGACCTCCGAGTTCTTTAAGAACTCGGAGGTCTTTTTTGTTTACTACATCAACGCTCTTCGCAACTCGTTAAGCGCGGCGTTCACTGCCCACTCCGGCGCAAGGTCGGGATGTCCGGTGTAGGTGCGCCGCCAGTTGATGGCTTTGCCTTGCCGCCACATCGCCACGCGAATATCGGTGTGAGTCACTATGCAAGCGAGTCCGTACGTCGTATTAAATTCTTCGGCGACGGATTTTGCCAACGTTTCCATGTTCTCGTCGGATTCAACCAACGGCACATTTTTTCCGCCGCGAAAATGTTTATGATCGGGATCGGCGGCGGAGAATCGTCCGGTCATTCGACCCGATGTGCCACTGCCGATGACGGCAACCGTCTCGCTGCGTTTTGCCAATAAACTGATCACCACCGATTCTAAGGTGTCGCCGTCAACCCCAAAGATGTGATCGCCCAACCTCTCTCGCGCCACCTTCTCCACTTCGGCGATCATTGTGTCTGCCTCTTCCACTTTTTCTGCTTTGGCGGTGATACGCACGTCCACGAAACCGGCGTGAGCATTGAGCCCAACGGTGGGGTTGCTTAACTTTTCTAAATCGCCGATGTGCTGGTCTACCACGCTTTCGCCCAAACCCGATACGCGCAAGACGCGGCTCTTGATGATAGATTTTAAATTGAATCGTTCGCGCAAATACGGAATAACGGCGCAATCCATCAAGTAATCCATCTCGCGCGGCACGCCGGGTAAACTGATCACCACACTCTTGCCCGTATCCACAATGAACGACGGCGCAGTGCCGACAGGATTTGAAATAGCAATCGAGTCGGTGGGGCGATAGGCTTGGCGTTTGTTGTTGTCCGTCATCTTGCGACCCATGACGCTGAACCGCTCTTCGATCTCGCCTAAAAGTTTTTCGTCGAGGAACAGTTGACGATCTGTGGCGCGGGCAATCGCTTCACGAGTCATATCATCCACCGTAGGACCCAGCCCGCCGGTAGTGAGGACGACTTCGGATCGTTCCAACCCGTGTTTGATCACATCGGTGATGCGTTGTTCGTTGTCGCCGACGGAAGAGGTGTAGAAGAGATTGAGACCTATCGTGCGTAACTTTTTTGCGATGTGCGCGCTGTTCGTGTCTACAATTTCGCCGAGCAATAGCTCGGTGCCAATAGCAATGATTTCTGCATTCACTTATTTAACTAGATGCTCCTCTTCACGGTTATGTCACTCCGAGCCGCGCTTTTGCGGCGAGGAGTCTCTGAAACTCATCCTAGAGATTCCTCGTCGCAGAGAACGCTCCTCGGAATGACATTTTGTGTATTGTCATAAATCACAAGGATCAATTATGGTGTCGCGCTCACCACGCAACGGAAGCCGACATTATACGCTCGCGTCAACGGATTCGCGCCCTGTCGTTGCGCGGCACGCAAACCTTGCGGCGGAAAATCCCACGCGCCGCCGCGCACCACTCGCGTTTGTCCGTTTGCGGGTCCGGTTGGATTTTTTGCGGGTGAGACTTCGTAATACTTCTCATCATACCAATCGGCGATCCACTCCGAGACATTTCCCGCCAAATCCAAAATGCCATATTGACTTGAGCCTTTAGGATACTTGTTAACTTCGTTGGTGTCACCGATCATTCGCCCAAAATTAAGCACCGTCGAATCGGGCGAAGTGTTTCCCCACGGATACGTCCAGTTGGTCACGCCGCGCGCTGCCTTCTCCCATTCGGCTTCAGTCGGTAAACGCTGCCCTGCCCACGCGCAATAATTTTTCGCTTCGTCCCACGTCAAGCCGATCACCGGATAGTTGTTGAAATCGAGATTGCCGTAATAACGCGGGCGACTCGCCGATTGAGTCAGAGTCGGCGGCGCGCATTTGCCGTCGTTGACGCACAACGCATAACGCGCGTTGGTGATCTCGGTCTTGTCCATCCAAAACGCATCCACAAAAACAACGTGCTGTGGCTTCTCATTGATGATCGTTGACTCGATGGGAGTCGTTCCCATTTTAAATTCGCCCGCAGGCACAACCATCAACACCATCTCATCTTTTTGCGAGATGCGCGTCGCGCCGACTCCGAGTGTGGGTGAGGGCGCGGGTGTTGAAGATGGAACGAGTGTCGGCGCGGGCGCGGGAGTGTCGGATGAAATGATGGTTGCGCTTGGAGCGTTTGTGGGTGATGGCAACACAGGGGCTGCCGTCACTCGCGGCGCAACAATGGGTGAGGGGGTTGCTTGTGTCGGCAAAAAATCAGAGCAGGCGAGTGTGGTGATGACAAGAGTGATCAGGGCAACTGATATAGGTCGGCATTGTTTCGTCATTACACAACATTATATTCCTTAATCAACTTTCCCTCCGCAAACCTGGCATAACTCAACGATGAAATATCTAGCGTGTGCGCCTTGCCGTCTAAAATTTCTTCGCTGAGCAACAAGCCGCTGGCGGGTCCGTGCATGAAACCGTGTCCGCTGAAACCGGCGACCACAAAATAATTTTTACCCACGCGCCCGATGATCGGATGCGCGTCGGGAGTCACTTCGTAGAGACCCGCCCAGTGTGAGGCGAGACCGGCTTTCTCTAACAATGGCATTCGCTTCGACGCCGCATCAAGATTGATTAACTCAAACGCTTCATCCACGCTTTGATCGAATCCTGCGATCTCATTTGGGTTCGACATGCCGGTGAGCAAGCCGTCGCCTTCACGATGGAAATATAAACTTTGGGCGAAGTCAATTACAAAAGGAAAATCTGGTGGCACTTCGGGTAACGGAGTCGTGGTGAGCATTTGGCGACGAAGCGCGGTCACAGGCAGATCAATGTTCAACATCCGACTCAACGGCGCACTCCAGGGACCTGCCGCGTTCACCAGAAGATCGCAGGTGATGTCGCCGTTTGCAGTGTGAACTTTGAAACCTTTGTCACCCAATTTCTCAACCGCGATCACTTCTGAGTCTTCAAGTGCTTTCGCGCCGAGTCGTCGCGCGGCATTGATGTAACCCATCACTACTCCGTTAGGGTCACACAATCCATCCTGCGCGTAAAACGTTCCGCCGATCACGTCATCAAGTTTCATCAACGGCAAACGTTTTCGTATTTCGTCG
>JACRLA010000230.1 GCA_016215145.1 Chloroflexota bacterium | reverse complement strand
TGCGTGTTCCGTATTACGTATGGAGGATACGCAATACGAATTACGGAATACGTTTAAAGTTGCGGCGATTTTTTATGCCACTCCGTTGTTTGCTGATACTGATGCGCGACTCGCAAGATTCGATCTTCGGTGAAGGCTGGACTCAACAATTGAAGACCTACGGGCAAGCCGTCACCGTCAAAGCCACAGTTTACCGAAAGTCCGGCGATGCCCGCTAAATTTGCTGGAAGCGTGAACACATCGGCGAGATACATCGCCAATGGATCATCCGCTTTCTCGCCGATCTTAAACGCGGTGGTCGGCGATGCCGCGCAAGCGATCACATCTACCTCATTGAAGACTTTATCAAAATCATCTTTGATCAGCGTGCGAACTTTTTGTGCTTGCAAATAATAAGCGTCGTAGTAACCCGTTGAGAGAGCATATGTGCCGAGCATGACTCTTCTTTTAACTTCCGCGCCAAAACCTTCGCCGCGAGTCTGGCGATATTCATCCCACATCGTCGGCGCGTCGGCGCGTGGACCAAAACGCACGCCATCAAAGCGCGCAAGATTCGCCGAGGCTTCAGCAGGCGCGATGATGTAGTACGTTGACAAAGCAAGTTTCGTGTTCGGCAAAGAAACTTCGCGCACCGTTGCGCCCAAACTCTTCAACACATTCACCGCTTCGTTCACCGCTTTCGTCACGTCGGGTTGTGTGCCTTCAATAAAATATTCTTTGGGCAAACCGATACGCAAACCTTTGATGTCTTGCTTGAGCAACGCAGCGTAATCGGGAACGGGTGTGGTCATGCTTGTGCCATCACGCGGGTCGTGTCCGGCGATCACACTCAACAACAATGCCGCATCTTCCGCCGTGTGCGCGAACACTCCAATTTGATCGAGTGATGAAGCGAAGGCGACGAGACCATAACGTGAGACCCGCCCGTAAGAAGTTTTGACTCCAACGATTCCACACAGGGATGCCGGCTGACGGATGCTGCCGCCGGTATCGGAGCCCAAGCCGCCGAGCGCCAGTTGCGCCGCCACTGCCGCGCTGCTTCCACCTGAGGAACCTCCCGGCACGCGCGTCGCATCCCACGGATTATGCGTCACTCCGTAAGCAGAATTTTCTGTGGACGATCCCATCGCAAATTCGTCGGTGTTAGTTTTGCCGAGCATCACCGCGCCCGCCGCATTTAATTTTTCTACAACCGTTGCGTTGTACGGCGGCTTGTAGCCTTTAAGAATTTTCGATCCCGCCGTCGTCTGCACATCTTTGGTGCAGATCACATCTTTGATGGCGAGCGGGATGCCGGTGAGTGGCGCCGCCTTGCCTGCGGCAATTTGGTCGTCGGCTTGTCGCGCTTGCGTCAGCGCAACATCGGCGGTGACGGTGAGGTAAGCGTTGAGGCTGGGGTTGATCGCCTCAATGCGTTTAAGCATCGCCTGAGTTAATTCAACGCTAGATGTTTCTTTGGCGCGAAGTTTTTTTGCGGCTTCAGCTATCGTGAGGGTATGGAGAGTCACGTTAAATTACGTGATGAGTGATGCTTGATTCGTGAAATGATCTCACGTATCACGCATCACTCATCAGTTTTATTCCATCACCGCCGGAACTCTAAAACACCCCGCTTCTTGTTCGGCAGAATTTTTCAGCAGTTCGTCGCGCGGCAGAGAGGGCTGAGGCACGTCATCGCGTAGCACAGTGCGTAACGGTAGCACCGTCGCCGTCGGTGAAACTTTGGATGTATCTGTTGCGCGCAGTTCTGCCGCATAATCTAAAACGGCAGAGAGTTGTTTTTGGAATCGGAGTTGTTCTTCTTCGGTGAGATTCAATTTAGCAAGTTCGGCGATGTGTTTGACTTCTTGGAGTGTGAGGGACATATAGCAAATTATAAATGAACAATTGGACAATGAACAATGAGAGAATGAGACAATGAGACAATGAACAATGAGACAATGAACAATGACAAATGAAGAATGACAAATGGCGAGTAGGTAGGACGAATTACCAATTACCAATTTACTAAACTTAATAAGGCAACGATGCCGAAGGTGGTGATGATAATACCCGAGGTTCGATTCACCCACACCATCGCCGCCGCATTAAATTTGTCACGGAAGAATCCAACGCCAAGACTTAAGGTGAGCCACCACAAGGCCGAGCCGATGAACACGCCGATGACGAGAATAAATGCGGCGAAGGAGTTGCGTGTTTCGTTGACGATGCCGAGCCCGGCGAAGATGATGAGGAAGGAAAGAATCGTCGCGGGGTTGGTCAGGGTGAGAAACAAGGTCGAGGCGTAGGCGGCGATGTGTCCGCGCCCGCGAGGGGAATCGGGTGAAGAGGATTCGGCGGGGCGTGAGGTGAAAGTTTTGACTCCGAGAGTGATCAAGAATAATCCGCCGATCAGACTCAACCAAAATTTCTGCCCGATCAAAAAATCGGAAACGAGAGTTAAACCAAAGGCAGCGACGCACCCATAAAACGCATCGGCGGTTGCCGCGCCCATGCCCGATGTGAATCCAATCGTGCGACCATCGTTGAGTGTGCGGCGAATACACAACACGCCGATGGGTCCGACGGGCGCGGCGATGGAGAAGCCGATGATGATGCCGCGAAGTAAAATTGTGATGTCCATGTATGTCTCCTGTTTTGTAGACCTCACAGGTTTCCGAAACCTGTGAGGTCTTAAACAAAAAACGCGACCTGAAGATCGCGCTTTGATATGATGTGATGAGGCGTGACCTTAGGACGGCGATGCGATGTTGCCTTGTTGTTGATTCGAGTTAGCGGTCACGCGGAACATTGCGGGCATGATACGCGGTTGTGGAAAGTGAGTCAAGCAAATGACTGAATCTTATTTGTGGTGGCGTGATGGCGTGATCTATCAAATTTATCCGCGCAGCTTTATGGATTCAAATGGCGATGGCATTGGCGACCTGCGCGGCATCATTAGCAAACTCGATTATGTGGCGAGTCTGGGCGTGGATGCAATTTGGCTCTCGCCCATCAACGTCTCGCCGATGCGCGACTTTGGTTACGACGTTGCCGATTACGAAAACATTGATCCAAGTTTTGGCACGATGCAGGATTTTGAATTGATGCTCAGTGAAGCGCATCAACGGGGGCTGAAGATCATGCTGGACTTGGTGATCAATCACACGTCGGATCAACATGCGTGGTTCAAAGAGTCGCGCTCGTCGCGCGACAACCCCAAAGCCGATTGGTATATCTGGAAAGATCAAATTCCAAATAATTGGGCGGGAGCGTTTGGCGGCTCGGGTTGGCAGTGGGATGAAAAGCGAAAGCAATTTTACTTTCATGCGTTTCTCAAAGAGCAGCCCGATCTTAATTGGCGCAACGCCGACGCGCGCCGCGCGTTGATGGACGTGATGCGTTACTGGTTTAGCAAAGGTGTGGATGGTTTTCGGCTCGATGTGGTCAACGCCTATTACAAAGACGCGCAATTTCGCAGCAACCCGCGACCTTTTTCACTCAATCCATTCAAACTCGGTTCGCCGTTTCTCGCGCAAACTCATCTCTATGATCGCGATCAACCCGAACTGCATGACGCGTATCGTGAGATGAGATCGATTACAGACTCGTATCCCGAACGGGCGATGCTCGGTGAGATGTTGGGTGATGATCCAACCCGACTCACGCGCTACACTGATCACGATCAACTTCACCTGATCTACTCGCCCGCGCCGACAGAAACCGCGTGGCGACCCGATCACTTCCATAAACTTATCTCTGCTTGGGACGCCGCCACGGCATCGAACCCCGAAGCGCGAGTCTGTTACTTGCTGAGCAATCATGATCGCCCGCGCCACGTCAGCCGATACGGAAATGATTCGCTTGCGATGCAACGGGCAAAGGTGGCGGCGATGTTGTTGTTCACTCTGCGCGGCACGCCTTCAATATATATGGGTGAAGAGATCGCCATGCCGGATGCAAAACTCTCACGCTCAGAATTGCAGGACCCGGCGAGCAAAACGTATTACCCGTTTTACAACCGTGACGGCGCGCGGACACCGATGCAATGGGCTCCTCTACCTCATGCCGGATTCACAAACGGCAAACCCTGGCTGCGCGTGGGAGAAACCTACCAGACGATCAACGTGGCGAATCAAAATGAGTATCCCGATTCGGTTTTAAATTTTTATCGGGCGTTGATGCGTTTTCGCAAGGGGTCGTTGGCATTGAGGCGTGGGGCGTTTAGTATGATAGAGCAGAAATCGAGAGATGTGTTGATGTATCAAAGGAAGATTGGAGATCGGAGATTGGTGATTGCGCTTAATTTCTTTGCGCGAGAGGCGGTGGCGCAGTTGCCGAAGGGGAAATGGAAGAGGGTGTTTCCCACGCGCATCGGCGGCGACACCGTGGAAGGGGCGCTCCGCCTTACCCCGTTTGAGGCTTCCATCTATGAGGAATCCGATCATTGACCGCCGTGAGAGTCCTCTGATATAATTTTGGTCGCGCCAGAATGTGAGGCGTATTTTTTTCGCTTGCCGACGTAGCTCAATCGAGTTCAACTCTCGTCGTCGGCTCTGGTATAGTTAAACGTCGCGCATTAAAAACTCGGACAGGTATCCAAGAGGCCAAAGGACGCTGACTGTAAATCAGCTCGGCTACGCCGTTCGTGGGTTCGACTCCCCCCCTGTCCACTGTGGAGGGCAATAAGATGTCCTTGAGCAAAGAATTGCTTGAAGAACTTTACAATGAACAACGTCTCTCAATGGCGGAGATCGCCGAGCGATTAGATTCCTCGCCCAATAAAGTTGCGTATTGGATGATCAAGCATGATATTCCAAGACGAGATGTAAGTGAGGCAATTTATTTGTGGCAAAATCCTGATGGCGATCCGTTTGAGATTCAGGAATCGTTATCGGGCGATGAGCAAGAACTTTTTTATCTGGCGATTGCTCTGTATATCGGCGAGGGGAAGAAACGTGATCGCCAACAAGTTTCTTTGTCTAACACTGAACCACGCGTGATTAAGGTGTTTTTGAAGTTTCTGCGCGAGATATGCCATGTGAATGAAAACAAAATTTGGGCGTGGATTAACATTTTTGACGACAGTAATTTGAAACGCGCTCAAGAGTATTGGGAAGATGTGACGGGGTTGACCAGATCACAATTTTACAAACCAGTCGTTCGCGCGCGGCGAGGTGGCACTTATCTCAATGTTAGCGAATACGGAACATTGACGGTTGGAGTGAACAACACTCGGTTGCGTGAGATTGTTTTGCAATGGTGTGAAGAATACTTGAACAAACATAGCGTATAGACGCCCACGTGGCGCAGTGGTAGCGCAATCGCTTGGTAAGCGATAGGTCACGAGTTCAAATCTCGTCGTGGGCTCACAATAAAAGTTTTAATTTGCAGGAGACTATCAGGTCCAAAGAAAAA
>JACRLA010000229.1 GCA_016215145.1 Chloroflexota bacterium | reverse complement strand
TTGCCCGTTGTTCAAAACAATTGCTCAATGGTCCGTGCGGCGGCTCATCCGATGCCAAGTGCGAAGTGAACGCAGATATTGAGTGCGCTTGGCAATTGATCTACGACAAGCTCAAGGCGCAGGGACGGTTGAATTTGATTATGGAGATCACGCCGCCCAAAGATTGGCGGACGAGTAGGGATGGGGGACCGAGGAAAATTGTGAGAGAGGATTTGAGATTGGTGATGGAGAAGGTGGAGTAGGGGGAAGGGAAACAAGGGAAACGGGGAAGCAAGGGAAAAAAGGGAAACAGGGGAAACGGGGAACTGAGGGGTCACGCACGCGCTGAAGGTTGGGGAGCAGAAAAAAGTTTTTCAGCGGATTAGAGCGCTAAAATCACAATAGTCTTAATCCGTCATTGCGAGCGTTCTTCGCGAAGCAATCTCTGTGGTCTCGGCGTTGAGATTGCTTCATCGCAAAGTGCGCTCCTCGCAATGACGGGTGTAGCGAGGCAATTATGGAAGCAATTAGCGAACAACAGTCAGCAACGAGTCAATTAAAATCTGGCAGCAATCTGGAAAAAGTTTTGCGCGCCGGGCATTTTGCGGTGACGGGTGAATTGGGTCCGCCGAAGAATGCCGACGGCGAAGTGATTCGCAAGAAGTCAGCGATCCTCAAAGGCTACGTGGATGCCGCCAACCTGACCGACAACCAAACTGCCATTGTGCGTATGTCATCCATTGGCGCGGGCGCGTTGGCGGTGCAAGCTGGGCTTGAGCCGGTGATACAGATGACCTGCCGTGACCGCAACCGCTTGGGGATGCAGAGTGATTTGCTCGGAGCGTACGCGCTGGGGTTGAGGAATATTTTGTGTCTCTCCGGCGATCACCAAACGTTTGGCAATCATACGCAATCGAAGAACGTGCACGATATTGATTCGATGCAGTTGATTCAAATGGTGGTGGGTTTGCGCGACAAAAATTGTTTTCAGTGCGGCGAGGAGATCAAAGGAGTCAATCCGCGATTCTTCGTCGGCGCGGCAGAGAATCCATTTGGCGATCCGTTTGATTGGCGACCGTATCGGTTGGGCAAGAAAGCAAAGGCAGGCGCAGATTTTATCCAGACGCAGTTGATCTACAACGTGCCGCGATTTAAAGAGTTTATGAAGCGCGTGGTTGATCTTGGGATTCACGAACAACTTTATATTTTGGCGGGCGTGGGTCCGCTCAAGACGGCGGGCGCGGCGAAGTACATGCGCGACTCGGTGCCGGGCATGGATGTGCCGGATGAGATCGTCGAGCGGATGGAAGCGGCGGGTAAAGGCATCGAAGATAAAAAGGCAAAGGCGGCAGCCCTTAAGGAAGAGGGAATCAAAATTTGCGTCGAGTTGATCCAGCAGATGCGCGAGATCGAAGGCGTGCGCGGGATTCATCTGATGGCGATTGAGTGGGAAGAGGCGGTGCCGATTATTATGGAGAGGGCGGGGTTGTTGCCGAGGCCACTATGACCATCACCGAATTGAAAACCGATCTTGCTGAAAAGATTCGCGCTGAAACAGGCGAGAATGTTTTTCTGTGCTACCAATGCGTGAAATGCACATCGGGCTGCCCGCTCGCCGAGTATTTTGATCTCGCGCCGAATCAGGTGATGCGCGCCGCGCAGTTGGGGCAGGATGAGATGGTGGTGAACGCCAAGACCACCTGGCTGTGCGCCGGATGCCAAACCTGCACTACGCGCTGCCCGCAAGGCATTGACGTGGCGAAGGTGATGGACTTCATGGTGAAGGAAGCGTTAGCGCGCGGCGTTGCGCCCAAAGTTCCGCACGTAGCGTTGTTTAACAAAGTGTTTTTGCGTAACGTGAATCTTCTTGGGCGCGCGTACGAACTCGGTTTAATCGGCGAGATGAATCTCCGCACGGGGCAGCCGCTTAAAGATGTGGGTATGGGGTTGGAGATGATAGGCAAGGGCAAAATTAAATTGACGCCGACGTTTAAGCGCACGCCCAAACAAGTGAAGCGCGTAGACGTAAAACCGAATCAAGTTGCCTACTATCCCGGTTGTTCGCTGCACTCGATGGCGTCGGAATATGATCATTCGATCCGCGCTGTGACCAAAGCGCTTGATCTTGATCTGGTTGAGGCGCAGGACTGGGTGTGCTGCGGCTCGTCCCCGGCGCATCGCGTGGATCCGCATTTGGCAACCGAGTTGCCGTTAGTGAACGTGGCGGTGATCGAACAGATGGGTCTCAAAGAAGTGACTCTGCCTTGCGCGATGTGCTTCAACCGTTTTCGCGTGGCGATGCACGAGATCGAAAATGATGCGGCGTTGAAAGCAAAAATGGAATCGGAGATCGGTTACAAGTTTGCCAGTGATGTGGCGGTGCGTTCATTGCTCGACACGCTGCTCAGCCGTGTGGGTCTGGAAAAAATTTCGGCGCAAGTGAAGAAGCCGCTCAAAGATTTAAAGGTCGCCTGCTATTACGGTTGTTTGCTCACTCGCCCGCCGAAGATCACCGACGCGGCGCAAGCCGAATATCCGCAAGAGATGGATCAACTCGTTTCGGCATTGGGCGCGACGACGTTGGATTGGGGAAGTAAGACGATGTGCTGCGGCGCGTCGCTCTCGATCACGCGCACCGACATTGTGCTAGACCTCAGCGCAAACATTCTCGCCGACGCGCGGGCGGCGGGCGCGGATGCCGTCGTGGTCGCTTGCCCATTGTGCCACACCAATTTGGATGGGCGGCAACATCAAATGAATCGCAACGACGGAGAAAAAGAAATCCCCGTCCTCTACTTTACGCAATTGATGGCGATGGCTTTGGGCTTGGGCGAGAAGGCGGCGGCGTTGTCGAAGAACATGATCAAACTCGGAAGCGGGCTCATTCGCACCAGTGCGTTCACGGTCTTAGCTTGTCGGGCGCGCCACAACTGTACACCACTCGCGCACCTAAGTTTCTCCCACCTGCGGGTCAGCCACCGCTGGATGGATTACTCGGAATGACATCTCAAGCATTTACGTTAAATTCTGTAGAGCCAAAAGAATCAGCATTCCTCAGCGAAGTTCAGCGATTTCAGCGTTCAACGGTTTAATAACAAAGCACCACTCATGCGCCTGATCTTAATCGCCGATGTTCACGCCAATTGGCAAGCGTTGCTCTCTCTGCAACGCGCCGAACAAAAACCGGATGCGGTGATCTTCGCCGGTGACGCCGTCGGCTACGGTCCCGATCCGTCGAACTGCGTCAAGTGGTTGTTGGCGAATGTGACGGTGGCGGTTAAAGGGAATCACGATGAGGCGATGGTTCAAGGGGACGTTGACGGCATCCCCGTAGAATTGTGTGAAGCCGCGCGCGAGTCCATCGCTTATTCCAGAAAAATTCTCGCGCGCGATGACATCGCCCGTCTTTCTCGATTACCATTTACCAATTACTCTTCTTTCGGCGGCGCAAAATTTTTCGTTACGCATGGCACGCCGACGAATCCCCTGAACGGTCAACTGAATCCGGCAACGTGCAGCGAATCCGATCTGCACACGATGTTTGATTCGATAGAGGCTGACGTGATCGTTTTGGGTCACACCCATCTCCCCGCCATTCGCGTGTTCGGCAAAAAAATAATTATCAACCCCGGCAGTTTAGGTCAGCCGCGTTATGGCGTGCCGGATGCGACCTTTGCCGTGTGGGACGATGGGCGAATCCAGATTCATCATTTGCATTATGATCACGATGCAGTAGCGGACAAAATTCGTTTGCTGCCGTTCAGCGTGGAGACGATTGAGGTGTTGACCGAAATTTTGGAGAAGGGAATGATTGTATGAAAACACGCGCCGCAGTTTCCTATCAGCCCGGCGAACCTTTGGTGATCGAAGAGTTGGAGATGGACGAACCGAAGGCGGGCGAAGTGTTGGTGAAAGTAAAAGCGGTGGGCTTGTGTCATTCGGATTATCATGTGATGGCGGGCAATCGTCCGGTGGGGATGCGCCCGATGGTGTTGGGTCACGAGGGCGCGGGCATCGTCGAAAAAGTTGGCGCGGGTGTGACGCGATTCAAAACGGGCGATCACGTTGTGCTGATGTTCATTCCGTCGTGCGGCAAGTGCCAGTATTGTGTGTCGGGTATGACTCATGCTTGCGTGTGGGCGATCAATATTTCAAAAGGTCCGCAACTGGATGGCACGTTTCGTTTGCGAAACAAAAAGGGTCAAGACGTTGGGCAGTTTTGTTTGCTCGGCGCGTTCAGTGAGTACGTTATCGCCAACGAAAATTCGTTGTGCGCGATTGATACAAGTTATTCGTTTGAGTCGGCCTGTTTGGTTGGATGCGGAGTCACTGGCGGGTATGGGGCGGCGGTGAATCGGGCGAAGGTGACTCCGGGTAGTAGCGTGTTAGTGATTGGCGTGGGCGGGCTGGGGATGAACATCGTGCAAGGGGCGCGGCTGTGCGGCGCGGCGAAGATCATTGCGGTGGACGTGGTGACGAAAAAACTTGAATGGGCAAGATCGTTTGGGGCGACTCACACCATTGACGCGGGCAAGGAAGATGTGGTGACGAGGGTGATGGAGATGACAAACGGAGTCGGCGTCCACTTCGCCTTTGAAGCGATCTCCGATCCCAAGACCATCGCCCAAGCGTTTGCCGCCACTGCCAAAACCGGCTCGATCATCGTCTGCGGCTTGACTCCGTCTACGGTGGATAGTTTGCCGATCAGCCCGTTGCAGTTGGTGTTGATGCAAAAGACATTGATGGGGACGATCTACGGATCGAGCAACGCGCAGGTGGAGATTCCAAAAATTCTTTCGATGTATAAGGGCGGGCAGATCAAACTCGACGAGTTGGTGACGCGCACCTATGCGCTAAAAATTCTTTCGATGTATAAGGGCGGGCAGATCAAACTCGACGAGTTGGTGACGCGCACCTATGCGCTGGATCAGATCAATGACGGATATGCCGACATGAACGCCGGGTTGAACATTCGTGGCGTGGTGCGGTTTGATTAGATAGAATTGGAAATATGCAAAACGCAGGTCTCTTAATCACGAATGACTCGAATTTGCGAATAGCACGAATTTTAATTTTGCTTTATTCGTCTCATTCGTTTATTCGTGCTATTCGTGATGAGAACTACTCCGAATTGTGTAAGACCTACAGGATATTATGAAATCCTTACGAACGATTCTTTTAGAGACAGCAGGACAAGATGTGAGGCGCTGCGCCCATTGCGTTGTGCGCCAATCAGTTAAACTTGGAAGCGGTGATGTTGGCGTTGAGGGACGAAGCGAAAAGAAGAGGAGTGAAGGAGATTGGAGATTAGAGATTCCAACTTCCAACTTCAAATTTCAAAAATCAAAATGAGAGTCAAATTATGAAACTAGCGATTACCGGAAAAGGCGGCGTGGGCAAAACGACTCTGACAAGTCTGTTGGCGCATCATTACGCTTCCCAAAATTTTAAAGTGTTGGCGATTGACGCCGACCCCTCGCCATGCTTGGGCGCGTCTCTCGGATTCCCGCGCAACTTGGTTGAGGCGTTGACGCCGATTGCCGAGATGGAAGAATTGATCTACGAGCGCACCGACGCCAAGCCCGGCACATATGGCGGTTATTTCAAATTGAACCCGCGCGTGGATGATATTCCAGATCGATTCGTGGCGAGGCATCGCGGCATTGCTTTGCTCGAACTTGGATCAGTAGAGAAGGGTGGGTCGGGCTGCATCTGCCCCGAAAGTGTTTTGCTCAAGCAACTGGTCTCGCACATTTTGTTGCGGCGCGACGAAGTGGTGCTGATGGATATGTACGCCGGTGTGGAGCATTTGGGGCGGGCGACGGCGGACGCGGTGGACGCAATGGTGGTCGTCGCCGAACCGACGGCGCGCAGTTTGGCGACGGCGGCACAAATTAAATCACTCGCCAACGACATCGGCATCAAGCGACTCTTTTTAGTCGGCAGTAAAGTTCAATCCGATGAAGATCGAACTTACATCGAATCACACTCGCCCGATCTTGCGGTGTTAGGTTTTATGCCGTATACGAATAAGGCACAACAAGCAGACCGAGACGGCGTGGCGATCTACGATGCGAGTGACGAGATGCAAGAGGCGGTGAGGGGGATTGTGGGGAAGATCGAAAAGGTGAGAGTTTGATCTTTGTGTGTAAAGCAAAGAGACTCTGATACGTTATCAGAGTCTCTTTATGTTTAATCGGTAGTAATTTCATATCGTTCAAAATTTCCTGAATCGTCAAACCAAATGAGTAGCCATTCCGAATCAACGCCTAAACCCCTTTCTGCTCCAAGTACATAAATCAAATCTCGCTCACTTCTGGAAAAATAGCCCGTATTTGTAGATTCTCCAAGTAATGTTTCAATTTCATCTTGTGTGCTTCCAGGGAGTACATTCTCAACCACATCGTCAAGCATTCTTTGTCTTGGAGTTAAGTCGTAGGAAACATACCTTGCTGAATTTGGGTTTCGCCAGATTTCTGAATCAAACTTTTGATGATTGTAAAGAAAATGAGTTCCGTAAGCAAGTGCAAAAGATGCTACAAACCACAAGAGACCAGCCCCTGATATTTGAGCAAAGAAAACATGCTTGGGATTGGACTGTTCTTTGCTTTTGTTAGTCCGCCAAATTCCAACTATTCCCCAAACACCAATCACAATTAGAGCGATAACAATAATCGGCAATGCTAAAAGCCAAACAAGGAATTGCCGGGAAAACGGGCGAAACCATTGCGGAATAGCCATGAAGCCAAAATATACAAACAAGAGGGTGTAATAAATTTTCTTGTGTGTGAGAAATGAAACGAGATTATGGATTTGTTGTTTCATGTTTAAAAAAAATTATCCCTGTAAGGAAGCACCCAACTCTGTATGACGGCAATTCCAATTCCAAGATATTCAAGTGGCGAGTAGTCACCATTTGATTATAATAACCCTGCTGTCGAAGATTACATAACAGAAAAGGAATCCGAACATGCTCTACGAACTACGCATATACGAAGCCACACCCGGCAAACTCGCCGCGCTCAACGCGCGATTTGAGAATCACACCCTCAAATTTTTCGCCAAACACGGAATCAAAGTCATCGGCTTTTGGACGACGGCGGTGGGTGAGTCGTCAAACCAACTTGCCTACATCGTCGCTTTAGAGAACATGGCAGACCGCGAGAAGCGTTGGACGGCGTTTGCCACTGAT
>JACRLA010000228.1 GCA_016215145.1 Chloroflexota bacterium | reverse complement strand
TATCTCGCCGACGACGAGCGTTTACAAGGTCGTCAGTGCGCGATCAAAGAAGTCATCGGCGATCCCAACTCATCGCCCGAAGCGCAACAACAAGCCCGCGAGCAATTTTACCGCGAGGCGTCTGTCCTCGCGCGTCTCGATCATCCCAGCCTGCCCAAAGTCTCCGACTTCTTTTCGTCCGAAGACGATGACCGCGACTTCTTGGTGATGGATTTTGTGCCGGGACAAGACCTGTCACAAGTGATCAACCAAGCCCGCGACGAAGGGCACTTCCTCGCCGAAGCGCGCGTGCTAGATTGGGCGCGGCAATTAATTGACGCGCTGATCTATTTACATTCGCAAGAGCCGCCCGTCTTGCATCGTGACATCAAACCGGGCAACCTCAAGCTTACACCCAATGGCACAATTAAACTTGTGGATTTCGGTCTGGTTAAATTACTCGACCCCGATGAACAAACTGTGACGATTGTGCAAGGGCGCGGCACCGCGCATTACACTCCGCTTGAACAATATGGCGGCGACACCGGGCATACCGACAGCCGCACTGATATTTATTCCTTAGGGGCGACTCTCTACCATTTACTCACCAACGAGCCGCCGATTGAAGCCAAGCAGCGATTTCTTAAACCCAACAGTTTGCCCTCACCGCGCGACATCAACCCGATGATCTCGCCGCGCACCGAGCGCGCCGTTGTGTGGGCGTTGAGCTTGCATCCCGACGAGCGACCCACCAACGCCCAAGTGTTACGCGACGCTGTCTTCAACGGAATCTTCCCGGATGTGACGGGCAAACAAGTTTTTGTTCCACACTCCTCGCGCGAATGGTTTGAACGCGCGCTGTCCGATCCGATTCAATTGCGGTTAGCGGTGACGGCATCTATCTTGGTTTTGCTAGGTGTGTTCGCTACGTTTGTTAAATGAACGCCCAAACCTTCAAGGTCTTTAAGACTTTGAAGGTTTTAGTAAAAACCAGCCGATCCCTAATCCGATCAACCCCCCACCCCAAACCACAAAGACAACTGCCCAACTGCCAAGTCCGTATAACATAGATGCGCCGGGTAAGTTGAGTGCGTAGAAGTCGTAGCTTCCCCAGATCGCAATCGCCACAATCAGAATTAATTTAACGCCCGCCGAGATCGGATCGCCGCGCTCGCGCATACTCACCCATCCGAATCCGCCGATCACGATCAGCGCGAACAACGCCACCAAGAGATCACCACCCTGCACCGTGCCTTCGGGTTTCGCCGGTTCGGGTGTGGGAGTCCGCCGCGCGGAAGATGTTGCCGTCACAACGGGCGTATCGGTGAAGCGCGGCGTGTTCGATGGTTCCGGGGTCGGCGTGATCACGCGCGGCGGCGCGGGCTGCTGCGTGTTGAATTGCAACGTGAATGAGGCGAGCGCGGGTTCGCTGATCGCCGAGACGTTGATCAATCCGCTTCGATCTAAACGCAAACCGGCGCGGGCAACGCCATCCGATGTTGTCGCTTCGGAGATCAACACAGTGAGTCCTTCACTGACGTAAGTGGCATAAAATTTTACAACGGTGCCGTCCGGCACTTGATGCCCTTTGCGATCCAAAATGACTCCGGTGCGAAGACCCACCACGCTGTTCAACGCAAACGGAACGGGCGTGGCAGTGGAGCGGGGCACCGGAGTCGGCGTCACCGTGAACTCGGGTTGCAATACGTCGGTGAATAATTTGATCACTTGTTTCGGATCAGGTTGAGTCGCTTCAATCAAGTTATAGCCCACCGCCGAAATTGAAACGGGTGAGAATCCAATCGGCGTGATCTCTTGAAAGAGAACGCGCGCCGCAACTTCAATTGAAATGGGCGTGCGGCTGTATACCGCGTAATAGGCGGTGAGCTGCGCGACGGATGTGGTGTCGAGATAATACGGCGCATCAAACGCAAAAACGATCACGCGCTTGCCTTTGATGAGGTCGGGTCGCTCCGACAAAATTCGCACGAGCGCATTAGACGACGAGCTGGTGGGTTTAACATCTAACATTGAGAAGACCAACCAATCGGCGCGAGTGATTGTCTCGCCCACGTCGGGCGGAGTCGGCGGTGTTGCCGCCCCTGCTGCGGGAGTTGGATTCGCGGCTGGAAGTTTTTTTCCGTCAAGATAGCTGACCAGATCGCCGAAAGCGAAACTCGTCAAATTCGTCGGAGAAATTTCGCGCGTGCCTTGCGGTCCATAGAGCCGAAGGATTGCTTGTTGAAGCGCGTCGGTGGCGATGATCGAACGCACCGGGCAGGTGGCACATTGTTTAGTCGTGCGGACGTCGGTGAAAAGGGCAATGCGTTGATTGGTATTCGGCGGCGCGGGCAGCCGATCTGCTAGTTCGGTTTGTGTTGGGCTAACCAACGTCACCGCATCGCGCACGACGTTGAATGTTGTTTGCGGGTTCGCCCCAATCGCCGAGAGATTCGCCGAAGGCAGAACGGCATCAATGTTGAAACTATTCGAATAGAGTTTAAGTTTCATGGCGATGATGCGCGCCACCGATTCATCTACGCGCGCGGCAAATGCCGGGTCTTCACGATACTTCTGCACAAATTGAGTCAGCACTGCTTTGATCGTATCGGCTTGATCTTTTTGCGGATCGAGTCCGAATTGCGAGAGATACAACAGATCATTTCCGGCAAGGAACGCATCGCGCGCAATGGTGAACGCCGGAAAGGTGCGCCCGGTGGCATCATACAAACGGCGCACGGCGCGCACGCCCAACGAATCGCTCATGGCGACTCCGCCAGCGGCGCGCCACGACGAGAGTTCAGACGAACCCAACAGCACACCGAGCGCCTGCTGATCAAAACTGATCGGGCGCGTGGTGTCACGAATGTTGCCTTGAAATCCACGATAGCGAATGTGTGAAACCAACAGCGCATCGGTTGTCGAAGACGCGCTGCCCTTCGTGACGGCGAAGAAGGGTTGAAGATCAATAGCGGTTAATTGTTGAAGCGACTTGCTAACGGTAGGCACTTGTTCATCTAATGAACGATCACTCGCGCCGTAACCGGGGAAGTGGCGCGAGATCACCGCGATGCGTCCGTTGCTGCCGCCATGCACACCCGTGATAAATGATTTGCCCATCACGCCCACCCAGTAAGGGTCGCCGCCAAACGCTCGCGCACCCAAGTCGGCGGAACCGGTGGGTTGAGGCGAATCGATCACATCCAACGTGGGTCCAATCAAAAAGTTAAGACCCAACGCCGAAAATTCTTGCCCGACGATCTTGCCAATCGTTTCAGCGTGCGCCGCATTCCACGTTGCGCCAATACCCATCGAACTCGGCAGAGGCGTCATCCCGGACGATGACATCATTAACGACGTTGACGAGATGTCGCCTTCATACTGCATGGCAATCAACAACGGAATATATTGCTTGCTCGGCGCAACTTCGGTTGGGAAGTTCGGGCGCGCGGGGGTCGCCGTTGCCGCGCGGCGTTGACTGGCTGTGCCAAGTGTGGCAATAGATTGAAGGTTTGAAGTGAGAGTGAGCAGCTGCGGTTTAAATGTCTCACCATCGGCAAAGTTGTCATTCGCCGATTGCAGCATGACGCCGCCAACGTGATAGCGCGTGATCAAATCGTAGATCGCCGAATTCTCATCCGTCGCCGTTCCATTAAATGTGATGACGAAAAGCTGCCCCACCTTTTCTTCGGGCGTGAGACTCGACAGAAATCGGGCGACAACCGGATTCGGCGGCGTGGGCGTTTGTAAATACGGTGACGCCGCCACCGGCAGTGGGGCGGACGTATTAAGCAGAACAAACAGCAAAAGCAAGATACGAATGAAGCGAGACATTGAAAAACATTTTACCAGCGTATCGCCGATGGCGTATCGCATATCGCATATCGCGTGATGCGTGATACGTCATGCGTGGCTAACCACCCAACCACCTAACCATCCAACCACCCAACTACCTCTTCAACCTTCACCCCCTCAGCGTCCCACCATTTTATTTTTGGATCGTTCAAGCGAAACCAGTTATATTGTTGGCGCACAAAACGGCGAGTGTCGTGTTTAATCAAACGCACCGCTTCGTCGAGATCACATTCGCCACGCAAAGACATGCCTATTTGCTTATAGCCGATAGCCGATAGCGCGGGCAAATGCCAATCGTAGCCTTTCGCCAGCAAGGCGCGCATCTCATCCACTAAACCATTCGTCATCATCGAATCAACACGCGCATCAATTCGCGCATAGAGTTTCTCGCGCGGCAGCGTAAGCCCGACGATCTTGTAATCAAAATCGGGTTGCGATTTTTTGCGCTGATCGCTAAATGGGCGTCCAGTGATCGCAATCACTTCGAGCGCACGAATGACACGCCGCACGTTACGCTTGTCAATTTTGCTTGCCGAAACAGGATCGGCGTTTAACAACTTTTCATAAAGCGCATCCACACCGTCGCGATCCGCAACAACTTGCAGCTCCGCTCGCAGAGATGAATCTTCAGCGCGCTCAGGCATTGACCAACCTTCGAGCAAAGCGCGCACATATTGTCCGGTGCCGCCCACCACCAACGGTAGATTTTTGCGCTCATTGATCTCGTTGATGAGCTGCTTGCACGCTTGGACATATTCGGCGAGCGACCAGGGATGATCGGGATCGGCAACATCAATCAAGTGGTGTGGCACACGAGCGCGATCGGCAAGAGACGGTTTCGCCGTGCCAATATCCATGCCGCGATACAAATAGCGCGAGTCAGCAGAAATGATCTCGCCATTGATTCGCTCCGCCAACTCAATCGCCAAAGACGACTTGCCAACGGCGGTGGGACCGACTATGAAGAGTAATTGGTAATTAGTAATTGGAGATCGGGGATTGGAGATTAGAGATTCGGCATCCCCATTGTTCATTGTTGCATTGTTCATTGTTTCATTGTTCATTGTTTCATTGTTCATTGTTTCATTGTTCATTGTTCATTGATCGCATTCTCGATCATCTCAACGCGCAGCAACTCGCCTTTGGCTGAAATCTCCACTGCCACAAAATCTATACGCCAATTCACATCGTGCAGACTGTTTTCTTGGAGATACGTTTGCGCCGCCGCCAACAGGTGCCGTTTTTTGCGCGGCGTGATCGACTCTTCGGGCGTCCCAAATTTTTTCCCGCGCCGTGTCCGCACTTCGACGAAGACCCACGTCTCATCATGCTTGGCGATCACGTCAATCTCGCCTGAGGCGCAGCGAAAATTGCGCGTGACAATCTCGTAACCGGATGCTTTAAGTTTTTCAACCGCTAGTTCTTCGCCTCGCGCCCCAAGTGAAATGCGTGTTTTGCTCATCGCCTTAATATACTGCTTAGATGAGATTTTTGCGTTGTGAGATACAATAGGCTCAG
>JACRLA010000012.1 GCA_016215145.1 Chloroflexota bacterium | reverse complement strand
GGCGCAAGTTAAACGCCTAAGACGATCATCCTCGATCAATTCATACCGCCCCAAATCTGCGGCGAAACGATCTTCCTCCGAAGGCCATATCTGATGATGCGCCAGATACACGCGCGTATCCCAAAACACCACATCACTCACTTTCGCCAACTGCGTGATAAATTCTTCTTCGCCGACTCGTTCAATGTGATCGGCAACAAAAGAAAATACCTGCCCCGTCGTCTGCCGCCGGTTCGCCGCCATGCCGCGCGCTTCCGAAAGAACGCGAGTCCAACAACGAGTCTCACGCTCGATCAGCCCGCACACCGCCGACGACACTCGTCCGATCAAGGTGATGCGCGATTCGTCGGCTCGCAACACCTCAATTGCTTTTTGAATCTGATTCGCGTTGAGCGAGGGCGCAATCTCATCGAGCATCTTTCGCAAATGCGGCTGCGCGCGTGGATGCAGTGCTAACACTCGCAGATCAAACGGCGTATCAATATCAAGCCGCGTGCCTGCCGAGTGTTTAAGCGCGCGCACTTCAAAGTTCGCTTCGTGCCGCAAAACATGCGCCAACATATTGTCGCGTTCAAGACGCTGTGTAAACTGCGAGATTGTTTTGGAGTGAGAGAATGCCGCCCAATCGGCAGAATGGGCATTGTTAGCAATAAGCGTGGGCGTGGTAGAGGCTATCACAGCAGAGACGGCGTCACCGAGTTCCGCTTGGCTCAACAGCGGCGCGCTCCCCGCTCCCATGTAGATCACCCGATCCAGATCGAGCCGCTGGATCAATTCTGCCAACCGCTCGCCGAAGTGAAATTTTCGATCAGGCGAATCAATATCCCACGTCACATCCGGCAGATCGAATTGAACAGAGGACGGCGCGGCAACCACGATTCGATCAATGCGTGAGTTGCTTTTGAGCAATGCCACCACGTCACGCAACGCCGCGCGGTAGACCATGCCCATTTGTTTTTCTAAAGTGCCGTGTCCGGTTTTGCCCAACATCACAATGGCGGTCAGAGTCATATCGTTAATTGTAAAACAAAAAAAGACTTCCGAAGTCTCGGAGACTTCGGAAGTCTAAAGGGAATCACCCAATCTCGGGTTCGATCAAACCCAGCGTGCCATCTTTCCGTTTATACAACACGTTCATCTTCGCCGTCTCGGCGTTGTAGAAAATGAAAAAGTTGTCATGCTCAAGCAGGATCATTTGATCCACCGCTTCCGCTTCCGTCATCGGCGTCACCGCGAATTGTTTGCGACGGATGATGGTGGGCGTTGCTTCTTCTTCAAGGGGTTCCGAAGTTGCCATCGCTTCAGCTTGCGCTGTTGCCGTCGTCAAATCGGTTCCATCACCACGGCGGCGGCGTTTAGTTTTGTAACGTTCGATCTGGCGGTACATCCGCTCCACGACCAGATCAAAACCGGAAAATGGATCGCTGGCTCGTTCTTCAGCCCGCAGCACCGTGCCGCGCGAGCGCACCGTCATTTGAACCACTTTGCGATCATTGGCATCACGCGCGTTGTTCTCGGCAGTAAGGTCAACGCGCACATCGCCAATATCGGCGAGATAGTGATCGAGCCTGCCCGCCTTCTTCTCGATGTAGTCCTTCAAACGATCCGAGATGTGTATGTTATGTCCACTGATGTTCACTGCGACTGTCATAAAAGCCTCCTATGGAGTAAGAATGTCGGCATCGTGTCGAGCGCGCGCCAGAGTATAAGCCCACACATGTGTTGCCCCACTTTGCAACAGCGCTTCGGCGCACGCGCTCAACGTCGCGCCGGTTGTACACACATCGTCAATCAGAATCACCGAATGTCCTTTCACTTTAGCGGATGCAACAAACGCGCCTGCCACATTGGATTTGCGATCCTGCGCATTGAGGCCAACTTGAGATCGAGTCTCACGCCCGCGACTTAACCCATCCACCACAAGGGGACGCCGCCAACGCGCACCCAACCCCCGCGCCAAAATTTCTGCTTGATTAAATCCTCGCGCTTGTTTGCGTTCCATGCCAAGCGGCACCGGGATCAACATAGCATCGGCAGGAAAATCCGCCAGCCAACGCTGCGACATGAGATCCGCCAGAGTCTCACCTAACGCCGGGTTGCGCCGGTACTTTAAACTGTGGATAGCATTCCGCAGCGATTCACTATGAAACGCCATCGAACGGATGCGGACGTTGCCAAACGAAATGCGCCGACACTGATCGCATGAATCGTCAGTCGTCGGCGCAGGGTGTGGGTAACCACAATGAGAACACACAGGTTCCTTGAGATATTCAATTTCGGCGCGGCAGCGCGCGCACAAACGCTCACCCGGCTGCCGGCAACTTTGGCAGCGGGGCGGGAACACTAAATCCAATAGTGTCCACGAAGCTCGCTCGAAGGAATAGGTTATTCGAGCCAGCGTATCAAAGTTCTTTGAGGGAACTGTCAACGGCAGCCCTCCTTGCCAAAAAATTTAACCGCCTAAGATGCCCGACAACGCCGAGTTCTTCAGCAAGAGCACTGCCGGACCCAATAACACTAACCAAATCGTCGGGAAGATCAATAGAGCCATCGGGAACAACATTTTAATTGGCGCTTGGTGCGCTTTCTGTTCTGCCCGTTGACGGCGCTTGATACGCATTTGATCCGATTGAATGCGGAGAATCTTGCCCATGCTCACGCCAAGTTGTTCGGCTTGCAACACCGCAGCGATGAAGCTCGTTACGTCCGGTACGTCTAAGCGATAGGACATATCGCGCAACGCTTCGCGGCGAGTTTTACCCAAACGAACTTCTTGAAGCACCCGGCCAAATGCTAACGCCAGATCGTTCTCCCATTTCTCGGTCAGCTTGCCCAAAGCAGCATCGAAACCCAAACCGGCTTCCACGCACACGGTCAACAAATCTAATGCGTCGGGCAGGGCTTTAACCACTTCATCTTGACGACGGGTGATCTTGCTCGACAACCATAGTTCCGGCAAGTAATACCCTAAGGCGACGAACAACCCCGTTAAACCAAGATTCTGAATCCAATTGGGTTCGGGTGCCAATGAAAAAGCAAGCAAGAGCACAAACCCTAACCCCACCGAAGCAATAATACGAATCGCCATAAACATTTTGGGATCAAGGTTGCCGGGGTTGCCTGCCAAATCCAATTTGTGTTGAGTCGCTTCAAGTGCCGCTTCAGGAGTGAAGCGCGTTGTCATCTGACCCACTGAGCGAATGATGGGCAAGAGAACACGCTCGCTAAACGGCTGCGACATTTCAATCTCTTCAAGCGTCACCGGCCGCTCGCGCGATCCAAATTCCGCTAAACGAGATTGAAGCGGGTCTTTCGCCTCTGGCGAGCGCAGCCCGACCAAGACCAACACTGCCGCGCCAACAAGAACAACTACCAGACCAATGATAATAAAGAGATTCATCTCAAGTCCTCTCTCGTCTAGACTTCGATATCAACGATCTTCTTAATCACAAAGCCGCCGATACTGATCATAATTAAAGCAACGGTGAGCATTGCCCAGCCGCACGGCTGGTTACTGGGTTTAAAAAATTCGGCGATATACGGACGGTTGACAATGGCTAATAGCCCCACCAACGCAAACGGCATCCCCGTGATGGCGTAACCGGTTGCCATACCTTGTGAGGTCAGGGTGGCAATTTCGCCTTTGATACGAACACGCTCGCGAATAGTATGCGCCATCACATCCAAAATTTCGGCTAAGTTGCCGCCGACTTCACGTTGGATGTTCATGGCCGTTATCACCAGATCCAAGTCTTCACTCGGAATGCGTTCTAACAAATGCGTCAGTGCCGTTTCCATTGGCAGACCCAATTGAATCTCCTGCACCACGCGGCGGAATTCAACTGAGATCGGCGGGGGCAATTCTTTGGAGACCGCTTCCATCGCTTGCAAAACGCTGTAGCCTGATCGAAGCGCGTTCACCAACAAATTGAGAGTGTCACCCAATTGATTGTCAAACAGTTGAAGCCGCCCGCTCCTTTTCATCCCTACCCAAAAGTTCGGGGCGATGGCGCCGACAATGCCTCCCACAATCCCAACGATCAAAGTGCCGGTGTTGCTAAGTCCTGCTAAGCAGGCAAGGGGTCCACTCCCCATGCAATCTGGCAAAACGGCAGCGAGGACGCCTAGAAGGATGCCGCCCACCGAGGCGATGATTGACAGCGCAAAAAATTCGCCAACGTTGATCTTGATGTCAGCCGAATTGAGTTTCGTTTGTAGCGAGCCAAAGAAACTTCGCCCGCGAAGTAATTCGTTGAAGCGTTCACCGAGAGGGCTGGCTTTGGGTTTAGCAGTACCGGCGGGGGTGGCTGCTGGCGCCACTTGAACCGCATCGGCATAACGCCCTAGACGCTCTTGCACAACGGACGACTGGTTGCGTGACGAAATAAAACCATAGACCAGAAGGCCTACGGCTGAGAGACCCCCTATTACCAGTACGACGATACCTGCTGTAGCCACAATTTATCTCCCGAAACTTTTTACTTGATCAACTCTATTGTACGCCCATTGGCAAGTGCCGAAGCAAGGCGTGAGCAACTATTAATATTTGCCGCCAATGCCAAAAATTGAGGGGGGTAGCTGAATACCCGATGCTTCGATACGATCCATAAACTTGGGGCGCAGACCTGTCGGACGCATACGCCCGACTACTTTGCCATTCTCCACGCCCGTTTGCTCAAACAAGAAAATATCGGTCATGGTGATCACGTCACCTTCCATCCCTTGCACTTCGGTGATCGCTACGACTTTGCGCGTCCCATCGCGTAACCGCTCCAAGTGGCAGACCACATGCACCGCCGAGGCAATCTGTTCACGAATAGCGCGCACTGGTAAATCCATACCCGCCATCAACGTCATGGTTTCAAGACGAGAAAGCGTATCGCGGGGACCGTTGGAGTGGGCAGTAGTCATAGAGCCATCGTGACCCGTATTCATTGCCTGCAACATATCAAGCGCGGCGCCATCACGAATCTCGCCGACGACAATGCGATCAGGACGCATACGAAGCGCATTAACCACCAAGTCTTGAATGGAAACTTCGCCTTTGCCTTCGATATTCGACGGGCGAGATTCTAAAGTGACCACATGCTCCTGCCGTAATTGAAGTTCTGCCGCATTTTCAATCGTCAGAATACGCTCATCGGCTGGGATGAAACCGGAGAGAAGGTTGAGAAATGTTGTCTTACCGGAACCCGTGCCACCAGAGACGACGATGTTCAAAGCGGAATGAACGCACGCTTTCATGAATTCCATTGCTTCGGGAGTGATGGCGCCGAAGCCAATATATTGCTCGACAGAAATAGGCTTCTTGGCGAACTTACGAATCGTCAATACAGGTCCCACGAGTGAAATGGGCGGGATCACTGCGTTGACGCGGGAGCCATCTGGCAAACGAGCGTCCACCATAGGGCTCGACTCATCAATGCGGCGACCCAACGGAGCCACAATACGATCAATGATTCGGAAGAGGTGTTCGTTGCTTTCAAATGTCACCGGGGCGCGTTCGATCCGCCCTTTGCGTTCCACAAATACATTCTTGGCGCCATTCACCATAATTTCTGTAATCGACTCTTCCGCGAGGAGGATTTCGAGAGGACCAAACCCAAGTATTTCGGCGACGATATTATCGAATAGACGCTTTTTTTCTGCACGCGACAAGACGATATTTTCTTCCGTAAGGATCGTCTCAAAAAGATCTTCAATGGTCTTTCGCACTTCAGCCGTGCGTGTCACATCCATCGAAGGATCAAGTTGCTGTAACAATTTATTTTGAACGCGCGTCTTAAGATCGGCGTAACCGTCTTTTGCCGTTGTCTGTCCGCCTACAGGCGCGTCCGTACGCCGCGCGCGCAACTCCGCCAGCTTCGAGCTTTGCTCGCCGCCCGCCGGATGTGCCGAGGAGGCCGGCGCCGTAGGCGAACCCGCCTGAGGCGGCGCGCCTCCTTGACCAATGCGTTTAAGTAAAGACATAACTTACCTGCCTATCAACTTTGAAATTAAGAAAGATATTAACTACCAAACAAACGACGTGGCGGAGCAGGTTTCTTTGGGTCGGCGGGCGGCGCAGTAGTGTCTTTCTCGACGGGAGGGGCAAAGCTGGTTTTCAGCTTACTCGCCACTTCTAAAATGCCTTGAGCCGTTGGGACGTTGCGATTGCTTACGAGTAACGGAACGCCACTGTTAATTGAGGCTAACACCACTCGCTCGTCACCCGGAACCTGCGCCACGATTTCGTGCTTAAGTGAATCTTGAATGTTAGAAGCCTGAATGCCTGCGCGTTTATCGGCTCGATTCAATATGAACAGCACCCTGTCTGCCGGAAATTCAAGCGCGTCAATGAGGTTGAAAAACAAGCGCGCATCTTTGATAGATGGAATATCCGGTGTCGTGACCAGTACGATTCTATCTGAAACATCAATGATTGACAGTGTGATTTCCGTTAAGGCGGAGGCGGTATCCACAATCACATATGAGAAGTGGTGACGCAAAAAGTCAAGTGTTTTCTTGACTTGGGCGGCAGTCGCCACATCGGCTTGTTCCGGGCTGATCGGCGCCAAGAAGGTCTTCACCCCGGAGTTGTGCGGAGTGGCAACGCTGTTAATAAATTCGATATCCAGCTCATCGGCTTTCTCGCACAATTCGATCACGCTGTGTTTGGTTGGCAAGTTCATGAACGCGCCCACATCGCCAAATTGCAAGTTGCAATCCACCAGAGCAACTTTTGTTTCCTCGGTATGCAGCGCAACTGCCAAGTTCGTCGCAAGCATGGTGCAACCTACCCCGCCTTTAGCGCTGTAAACTGTAATGATCTTTCCATCAACGACTGTTGCCGCTTGCGCGGCAGAGGTCTGAGCCGATTGGGTTGGGGCGACAGCAGATCGGGTCTTGCTTATTTCATATGCGCGACGAATGGTGTTGATGAGTTCATCGCCCGAAGGAGGTTTGGTTAAGAAGTCACGCGCGCCGGCCATCATGGCGCGGCGCAGATAATCGGCGTCGCTTTGAACCGAGAGGATGACGATTTGAGCCGACGGCACATCTTTGGATATTTGCTCCGTCGCCGCGATGCCGTCCATATCGGGCATGTTGATATCCATGATGACAACATGCGGGCGTTTTTCTTTTGCTAATGCGACGGCTTCTCTGCCTGTTTTAGCTGTCCCGACAATTTCCATGTCGGATTCGAATTGAAGAAGTTTTTTGATGTTTTCGCGCGTCTCGGCGATGTCGTCAACAATCAAAACACCAATCTTTGCCATAAATCTCCTTGCGGATAAATATCAACTAACAAATGGCGCAACATCCCCTCCAAGATGTTGCGCCACTCAAACGGGGTTACGGACAGTTAGCACCCGAACAGAGGAAAGTTCCATCAGGCATTGGAATGAATTGCGGTGCGGCGTCGTTCGGTAACGTCGGCGACCTGAGCCTTCTAATCGCAGGCTCTAACCCGTAGGCCAACTGTGTTGGCACGGAGATGCGGAAACGTTGCATAGTGTATTGCAGGGTCACACTTTCGGTGTCCACTTTGGCAGTGTCGCCCGCAGCGCGCAAGGTCATGGTGAATTTCGCACCGGCATACATAAAGTAATTCAACACGAGCGCATCTTGCTGGGTCACACTCAACGTCACAACATCAGGCGGAGGTATTGGGGTGGGTGGCGGCGCCCCCGTCGGAGTGGGACCGGGAACCGGCGTGGCTGTGGGTTGGGCAAATCCGCCGCCATCAGCTTTGGAAAATGTTCCCATCTTCAACACCACCGCATCCTGCACTATTTGTTGCACTACCAAACGTGGGCGTGAACCGAGCAGGTCGGAGGGCTGGGTAAAAACGGTTGCTCCGGGAATGTTAAAGTCGCTGGAAAGTTTCCCTTCGAGACCTAGTTCGGAAACAGTAATTGCTTTGGTCACAGGGTCTTGTATCAAGGCTTTAAGTTTGGAGGGGAGAACGGTTTGGGTTGTTTCGTTGAGATCAACAAAGAGCAAGGCAACCAACACATTAATATGATCGCCTTCGGCTAATGCGTAGGCTACGCTGGAAAGGCGATTGGTGGGAAGACTGATACCAACTTTGCCCGGATCGATCTTGAGCGCGATTTCTGAGCCTGCTAATCCTTCTTTACCCGGCTCGGCGATCATCGTGTTTAAAACAGGCAAACCACGATCTATGTTGAAGCGCGCCACTTTGCCGACGACCAACTTTAAGTCGAGAATCGTTGATGGCGGTAAATCTTTAGCAGGCCAAGGCGCTAATGTAACTGCCTCTGCCGGGATTTTAGCGCCGCGAGTCAATGGTTGAATCGCAATCACTATTTGCGTTACAGTCACCGGTTCGGGTGTAGCGGGCCCGGGGGTGGGTGTGGCAGTTGTAGAGCCAATGGCTGTTAGCACCAGAAAAACTGCGCCTGTGCCTAGCAGCAATAACAAACCAACTAAAATTAGCAAACGACTACGTTGCATTGCATCCTCCTCACGGTTCTAATATTCGAATACATGGGGAGTATGATACTTTGATCAGATGAAAAGTCAAGCGGACTGAGGTGCTTTCCGGTGGATTCGAGGGGGCTTCTTAATTTGTTAATGGCGCACACATAAACAACAGAGCCTCATCATAGTGATGAGGCTCTGTCTGGCAACCAAGCAGCCAACTATTAGATGTTGGACACGACGTTCGAGAATACGTTGCCGATCGCTGGTCCGAGCAATGCCAAAATCACGATTACGACTACAGCAACCAATACGAGAATCAACGCGTACTCTACCAAGCCTTGCCCTTTTTGATTCGGAATGAATAACATGTGTTTCACCTCCTTCCGTTTGCAGTTTGCGGGTATACGGAATGAAATTGGTGTTACTGTGAAAAATTATAGGGTGAATCTACCAAAAGTGCAATAGGACTGAGGCACGTAGGTTTAAAAAGTACGTTAAGCGGTGGGCAAATCTTCAATTGGGAACTCAAAAGTGGCTCGTGTCCCCTGCCCGACCGTGCTTTCAATATCTAAATGCCCTCCTAAAAGTTCGGTTTTCTCTTTAAGAGTAGAAAGCCCAATGTGCTTTTGGCTTGGGTCCAGAGGCGCTGAAACATTGAACCCTTTGCCATTGTCCTCGACAATTCCACGCACACTATGGTCGTCCACATCAAGGGTCACACGAATTTGAGAAGATTCAGCGTGATCGCGCGCATTGATCAGCAGTTCTTGAATACCGCGGAAGGCTAACACTTCACAATGCGAGGCAAGACGTCGTTCATCGCCGGTTATAGTAAGTGCCGTCGGAATGCCGGTCTTCTCCTCAAAGCTTTTGACGTACCTTCGCACCGTTGGCACCAAGCCCAAATCGTCCAACATCATCGGGCGCAATTCAACAATAAAATCGCGCACGCGCTGGAAGGTCGTGCCAGCTGTGGTCTTCAAGTTTATCAATTCTGCGCGCGCTTGTTCGGGATTCGAATCAAATAAACGTTGGACGATCTCGGCTTGCAGGATGAAATTGGTAAGCGATTGAGCCGGACCGTCGTGCAATGTTCTAGATAATCGCTGCCGCTCTGCTTCTTGGGCATTGATAATGCGAACAACAACAGGATCGCTGCCTTGTGGCGTAGATAATGCCATATTACTCGATGCTCCCGGCAGCTCCATCCCCGGAGCCACGTCGCCCAAAGACTCCAAAACCGTTTGCAAATAAGAGCTATAGCGTTCAAGATTTACTTGATCGCCCTGCAACTTCTCCAATTGCCCGCGCATAGAGAACAACTGCTGTTGAGTCTTTTGCACCGCTTCGTAGGTAGCCTTAATATCTGCGCGCGGCACCGTATCGAAGTTTTGGTTGATCTGCCGCATCTGGTTGGTGATGCTCGCGTTGCGCTGCCCCATCTTATCCACTTCCGCTTTGCTCTGCTCCACCAACGATTTAATCTCGCGGAGTTCACGTTGCGCCCGTTCAAACTCGGCGCGAGTCAAATCCAACAAATCTTGCAGACTTTTGCCAGCCATAGCTAGTTGCCCTTCTCGCTTTTAGAATCTTGCAAACGCACCCAGCCGTGCCGCAAGGCATACACTGCCGCTTGAGTGCGATCTTCAACGTTCAACTTGTGCAATATCGCCGTCATATGGTTCTTCACCGTTTGATGGCTGATGCCCAATGAAAACGCAATCTCTTTATTGCTTAGCCCGCGCGTAACATACTGGAGAATTTGCATCTCGCGCGGCGAGAGTGGCGAAAACAAATCTTGCGCGTCATCACCATAAGTCCGCGCCTTTTCGCTGACGCCTTTCTCCATCCACGCCTCGATGCCATCCCGATCAAATAATTGATCGCCTACCACGTAATGCCCGCTCACAACCTGATGAATCACTTCGACCAGCTTTTGCGGCATCACATCTTTGGGACAATAGGCTAACGCCCCCGCTTTAAAAGCGTGCATTGCCTGTTCGGCGTCGTCGTAAGCCGTTAACATAATGACACTGGCGCGATGATGCGCGGCTTTGATCTGCCGCGTCACCTGCAAGCCATTCATTCCCGGCAAGTTGATGTCCATCAATACCACATCCGGATTCAAAGAGGCAACGAGTTTTAACGCCTCGTTACCATCCGCGCCTTCGCCCACGATGTCGAAATCACTCTCGCTGCGAAGCACATCGCGCAACCCTTGGCGAAATACAGGATGATCGTCAACGATCAAAACACTAATTTTTGTCATGCAGAACCCTCAGCCATATTTATCGCAACGAGTATAGCATAAGCAATACGCGTTGCAAACGCTCAACGCCGTTTATAAACGGTCATATAAAAATTAGAGTTCAACGGGTCACACAACGTTCCGGTTTGGAAAACCGGGGTGAGCGATTCACTGCTCAAAAAATTCGGGCACCAACCCGGATAATTGATCACATACTGCGCGTTGCGTTCGCGAATAAAAGCCCACAAACGCGCCTCGTCACCCATCAACGGAATCACGTCCGGTGAGACAAGCCCCGCTAGATCAATCAAACGCACATCCGCAAAATAACCTAGCGCGCCGATGTCGTGCGCCGCCACCGATGATCCACGCGGCACATTCTCGTTCACCCATTTCGCCACGCGCACCATTTCATTATTGATAACACGCACATCGGCGATCCAGGCATTCAACCCGATCAGCCAAAATGCTGCCGCCACCACGCTCACAGCCACCACCCACCCCCGACTCAACAATCGCCGCCGCAGTGTTTCAGCATTCAGCCGCACCCACATCATTCCGTCGCCGCCCATTATGATCAACAGCGGGATCGCCGGAATCAAATAACGTCCGTGTTGATATGTCACCGGCAAACGCAACACGTACAAAAACAGAAACAGGCAGACCCAAGCCAACATGCTCCACCGTTTGCAAAAAAAAATCCCCGGCACAAGCAACACTAACACGCCAATGAATGGCGTAGAAAAAATGTTGAACATCCGCTGCCACAACGGCAGTTGAGTCAAAATAGCATATTCAGATTGCTTCGCAAAAAAAGTGTTGGGGAAAATTTGTCCACTGAAGCTGATATTAAACAGGAGATACGGGATCACGATCAACGCCGCGCCAGCGATCATCACGCCCAACCGTTTGAGAAAGCGGATGCCGCCACCGTCGGCATCCCATAGCGCCCACGCACAAAATGGCAACAACGTCGCCCCCTCCGGGCGAGTCCACACCGCGAGTCCGATCATCACGCCGCAAACGAATGGTGAACGCTTTACAAAGAACCACGCGGCGACGATCAACACACAAAATAAAATCGTCTCCATGCCTGATGCCGCCGCCCAGACTAAATGCCATTCGAGCGGAAGCAGCAAAGCGCCGTAACGCAAGTTGGCAACTTGCGCTACGTTATGCAAGTTGGCAACTTGCATTACCAGAAAAGTTAACACGCCCAACAAGATCGCGTTGATCGTTATCGTCCACACCGCATAATCAATTCGCAAGGCGTAGCCTATTGCCAACAAAAATGTCCACAAGGGAGATGTTGACCCCGCCGATGGTTGACCGAGCGTGAACGCCCATTGCCCATACCAACCTAAGTTGCGGGCATACACTTGATGAATCCACGCATCGTCTAAGGGAAAGCCCACTACCCCAAAGAAGCGCGCGACGATCACATAAAGCAAAGGTGAGGCAACGCCTAGAGCCATCAACCATCCATCTTTTTTCATCGTGTGACATCAAACAGTTTGTATTCGCTCCACTCGCTTACCAATTTCAGACTTTCACCTTTGCCCTCTTTGTAAAGTGAGTCTAATTGGGCAACGTGATTCTTGTCC
>JACRLA010000011.1 GCA_016215145.1 Chloroflexota bacterium | reverse complement strand
AAAGCGTGGTTGAACTCGCCCGAATATCGTGAGGCGCGCAAGATGCGCCACGCCTCTGCTAAATCGCAAATGATTGTGCTCGAGGGCGTTTAAATGACTTTCCCCGAAACCGAACTCAATAAAGTAAAGCGCATCCCTGATCGCGCGCTTTACGACAAAGAAACGATCTACCCGATCATTGACGAAGCTCTCATCTGTCACGTTGGCTTCACTGAAAACGATCAGCCCTTCGTCATTCCCGCCTTGCACGCGCGCGACGGCGACACCTTGATCTTGCACGGAGCCAAAGCAAGCCGCATGATGCAGCACATCGGTGACGGTAGCCCCGTGTGCATCGCCATCACGCACGTTGACGGCATCGTGTTCGCGCGATCCGTTTTTCATCACTCGATCAACTATCGTTCGGCGGTGATCTTCGGTCACGGAAAATTGATCAAAAAAGAAGATGAGAAGATGCGCGCTCTGGAAATGTTAACCGAACACATCGCCCAAGGCAGATGGCACGACGCGCGCCTGCCGAATCAAAAAGAATTAGCGGCGACGAGCGTCGTCAAGATCGAGATCGAAAGTGCAACGGCGAAGATTCGATCTGGTGATCCGAAAGATGATAAGGAAGATTACGATCTGCCTGTGTGGTCCGGGATGTTGCCGATTGCCCCGCAATATCTCTCGCCCCTCAACGACCCGACTCTTGCACCCGGTATCGCGGTGCCGGATTACATTTTGAACTACACGCGATAACAGAAGACCTTCAATTTTTTGGGAGAAAACTACTATGCCCGCCGATGATGCCTTACTCGCCGAAGTCCCCTTGTTCCAATTGCTCGACCATGAAGAGCGCGGCGCGCTCGCTAAAATGATTGACCACACTGCCGTCGCACAGGGCGAGACGGTTTTTCGTCACGGCGATCCCGGAGATTGCCTCTACGTCATCAGCAAAGGGGATATAGAAATTTCAGTGCAAGATCATGGCGGACAAAAAATCGTTTTGGCAAAGCCCAACGTTGGCGACTTCTTTGGCGAACTGTCTCTGTTAGATGGCGGCGCGCGAACGGCTAACGCCGTCGCTCTCACCGACTGCGATCTCTTGATTGTAGATCGCAATGATCTGCTCACCTTCTTGCAAAGCAAACCCGCCGCCGCGCTCGATATTTTAGCCGTCATGGGTCAACGCATCCGCCAAGCCGACGATCTGCTGCGCGGGCGCGTCACACGCAACGTCAACGAAGAAGTAGAGGACAAGCGCACACTGCTCCAAAAATCTGCCGATTGGATCGCCGAGTTCAGTGGCAGTATTCCCTTTTTAGGTCTCCACATTTTATGGTTCGCCATCTGGATCAGCATCAACGTTGACCTGCTTCCCGTCACCCCAAAGTTCGATCCGTTCCCCTTTGGCTTGCTGACGATGGTCGTCTCGTTGGAAGCCATTGTGCTATCGGTCTTTGTGCTGCTGAGTCAAAATCGGCAAGCGGCTAAAGATCGTGTGCGCTCCGACATTGAATACGACGTGAATCTAAAAGCCGAATTGGAGATCGCCCACCTGCACGAAAAAGTAGATCGCTTCCAAGCAGATGTGTTGACTCGTTTGGAACGGATGGAAAAAACGATGGGCGGAAAACCGCCAACGCCGTCTTACACAAATTTGCCGAAGCCGCAATAAACAAAAGACCCTTCACTCATTTGAAGGGTCTTTATTTTTAGTGCCTCAACAAGCCGCCAATAAACCGCGCCAGAGTCAGGGTTTTAGCGACTGCTAGGAAACGTCACTTTTTCTTTTTCTTTGCAGATTTCTTCTTAGTGGTCTTCTTGGTGGATTTCTTGGCAGTCTTTTTCTTGGCTACCTTCTTAACCGTCTTCTTTTTCACCACCTTCTTTGCCGCCGGTTTGGGGGCAGGCTTAGCAGGGGCAGGCGCAGGAGTCGGCATGGGCGCAGGAGTCGACATAGGGGCAGGAGTCGGCGCGGGCGCGGGGGTCGAAGGAGCGGGAGTCGTAGGTGTGGGTGTCATAGTATCCTCCAAAAATAGAATGTAGTCGCAGTCATTATTGGCGCGGACTGTTGGTATGACTCATTCTACATCATTTTTAAATTTGCGCTAATCAAAAAGGAAATGAAGATTCAAGTCTCTTTGCCAAGCACCTGTTCCAATACGTTCACCAAAAACTGACGGCAGCAATCGCCCCATGGTCAATTAACAGGCAAATTACCGTTTCGGCGACGAGCAGATTGCCCCCTGCCCGTCGCAAACTAGAGGCACTTCTCCTGTCTGGCAAGGCTGCCGCCTCAAGCAAATTGGCAACCCATTGTATTTAAAACAAAAGACCTCGCTAGCAATCGCATTTCAACCGGTAGAAAGGACTTTCAGCAAGCAATCGTTGCCGCACGCCGCTTTGAATGGCTTCGCTTTATAAATTGTTGACAAGATCAAATGCGCCATTACAATCATACATGGAGAAGGCACAATGAATTTAATACGCCTATACCTACTTGACTCCTTCCGCATTGAACGCGATTCGAAGACGATTCATCTTCCGACTCGCAAAGTCGAATCGCTCCTCGCGTATCTCGCGCTCTTCCCTGGACAACATTCGTGCGAACAACTCGCCGCGCTCCTCTGGGGCGATTCCACCGACGAGCAAGCACGTCATTCACTCCGCACCGCGCTCGCCGCAATCAGCAAGGCACTTGACGACGCATTAATCGCCGATCGCGAGAGTGTGCAATTGAATCCCGATATGAACTTTTGGATTGATGTGAAAGAGATTGAGGGATTGGAAATTAGAGATTCAAGTAATCTCCAATCACTCATCTCTAATTACCACGATCTCCTCCCCAATTTCTACGACGAATGGATCGTGCGCGAGCGCGAACGGCTACGCGCGATTTACCTTGACGCACTGCTGCAACTCGCGCAACATAATCGCTCGTCGAGCGATTATGCGCGCGCGATTGAGACCGCGCAGAGAGTTTTAGCAGCGGATCGCGCAAACGAGAAAGCGCATCAACACTTGATGTTTTGCTTCGCCGTGCAAGGAGATCGCATTGCGGCGTTGAAGCAGTACGATGAGTACACGAAAATTCTACGCGAAGATTTGAACACCCTGCCATCGTCCGAGACAACTGCGCTGCGCGATCAGATTATGCAAGAACTTACGGGCGTGCCGTCACGCGAAGCGGCGATGACGAATTTGCCTAATCCGCTGACGAGTTTCATCGGGAGGGAGAAGGAAATAAGGACATTGAAAGAATTATTGGCGACGACGCGGCTGTTGACTTTGAGCGGCGCGGGCGGCTGCGGCAAAACGCGACTGGCGATTGAGATTGCCTCTCGTTGCGCGCGGGGAGACGACTTGCCGAATCGTCTTTACAAGCACGGCGTGTGGTGGGTTGACTTGTCCACGCTGAGTGAGCCATCACTCGTGCCGCAATCTGTCGCCAACGTTTTTGATTTGCAAGAAACCCCTGACACGCCCTTGCTAAAACTTCTTGCCAACTTTCTCCGCGAAAAAGAATTGTTGCTTGTCCTCGACAACTGTGAGCATTTGATCGACGCGAGCGCGCGGCTGGCAGAAACACTATTGAACGCATTGCCAAAACTGCAAATCCTCGCAACCAGCCGCGAAGCATTGAATGTCACGGGCGAAACGGTCTGGCACGTCCCGTCGCTCGCCGTGCCTAACGCCGAGCATTTGCCGCCGCTCAACCAACTGACGCAATACGATGCCATCAAACTTTTCGTACAGTGTGCGGCAGCCATCGCACCGAATTGGAAATTGGATGGCAACGCGCGCGCGGTCACGCAGATTTGCGCGCGGCTCGACGGCGTCCCGCTGGCCATCGAACTGGCGGCGGCGCGGTTGAAAACATTATCGGCAGAACAAATTGCTGAACGCTTGAATGATCGCTTTCACCTGCTCACGAGCGGGAGCCGTACCGCATTGCCGCGTCAGCAGACCCTGCGCGCTGCGATTGATTGGAGTTTTGATTTACTCTCCGAACCCGAGCGTGTGTTGTTATCGCGATTATCGGTCTTTGCGGGCGGCTGGACATTTGACGCGGCTGAGTGTGTGTGGGCGGACTCGGTTCCGGCTAGTAAAGGGAGAATGAAGGGAGACGACATACTCGACCTCCTGTCTCACCTCATAGACACATCTCTCGTCCTCGCGGAGGAGCATGACGGCGTGACGCGATACCGAATGCTGGAAACGATTCGACAGTATGCTAACGAGAAATTGTTGGAGTCTGGCGAAAGCGAGCGAGTGCGGGATAGGCATCTAGAGTATTTTTTGAAACTTGTTGAGGAAACTGAGCTGAAACTGCGCGGCGCAACCCACCTGACATGGCTCAACCATTTGGAAACCGAACATGACAATTTACGTGCGGCGCTGGATTGGAGTCAGGAATCGGAACGCGGCGCGGAGTGGGGATTGCAGTTGGCTGCCACGCTTTCGCGCTTTTGGGACTTGCGCGGATATCTTCGCGAAGGACGCGAACGAATTTCGTCTGCATTGGCGCATTCTCAACACTTGGGACGAACAGTGGCGCGGGGCAAGGCGTTCTGCGGTGGGGCGGAGCTTGCCTATCGCCAAAGCGATTATCTTGTCGCGCGGCCCTTGGCGAATGAAGCGCTGGCGATATATCGCGAACTAAGCGACAAACAGGGAATCGCGGATACGCTAAGTGTATTGGGGTACATTGGAGAGGAAGAAGGCGATTATGACACTCCAGCAGGTTTGTACAAAGAAACGCTCGCACTGAATAGAGAGCTGGAAAACGAGCATGGCATCGCCACCGCACTACAGAATCTGGGCTGGGTGGCGCTGCGTCTAGGGCAAAACGCCCTCGCAAACTCACAGTTCGAAGAAGCATTGGCGATTAATCGAAGGCTTGAAGACAAACGTAAAACGACCTTTACGCTCTCAGGATTAGCAGAGGTCGCGGCTCGCCAAGGAAAACTCGAAGTGGCATCTCGACTGATCGAAGAATGTTTGGCGCTGAGGCGCGAGATTGGGCATAAATGGGGCATCGGCGGATCGCTCGGCATGTGGGCATGGATTGCGATGCATCAGCGCGATTGGGACACTGCACTCATACGATTGCGCGAAAGCATTGGAGTGCGAAAAGAGATTGGCGACAAAGGCGGAATCGCGTGGTGCCTAGAGCGATTGGCTGAAGTGGCCATGGAAAACAATGCGCTTGCAAGAGCGGTGCAAATTTTCGGTGCAGCTTCGGCATTGCGCGGGTCAATGGGTTCCGTGATTGATCCCGTAGATCAGCCCGAGCATGATCTCAGGATTGCAACGCTCCATAAAAAATTGAACGAGGAAAATTATTCCGCTGTGTGGAACGCAGGACGCACGATGACGATGGAGCAAGCGATTGAATACGCGCTTGCGGAACAAGTTGAAGTTCAACCCAGCGCGTCCGCGCAACCGCATGACCCGAACGCGTTGACGCCGCGTGAGATCGAAGTGCTGCGGCTGGCACAGGCGGGACTAAGCGATGCCAAGATCGCGGAAAAACTTGTGATTAGCCGTCGCACCGTCAACACACACCTGAGTTCGATTTACAGTAAACTGGGCGTCAATTCACGCAGTGCGGCAACACGCTACGCCCTCGACCACAAACTCATCTAAACTCGCATCGATCATTCTTCAACTCAATTGCCCGATGGTTGTGACAGCCATCGGGTTTTTATTTCCCCTCCGCTACGTACTTGCTTCATTCCGAGATACGTACTGCTAACACGTCTTTTTACCGATGCGCCGCCACACTAACTTGGTTACACTACATTCGATCAATAAAAATTTCCCGGAGGAAAGAAGACATGAATACTCAAAAAACTTTGTTGAATGCTCGAAAAACTATATTGGTTGCCATGTTGTTCGTGTTGGCAATCAGCGCGGTCTCGTGCGCGCAGCCGACAGCAGAGCCAACCAAAGCACTGCCGACTGTCGCACCCAGAGCGACGGACGCGCCCAAGCCGACGGCAGCGCCAACTGTCGCGCCAACCACCGCGCCCGCCGTGTTCGATATCAAAACCGTGCTGGATAAGTACGTCACCGCTTTGCCCGACGGTTTTGGCGGTGTACAACCCGCCGCGTTAAAAGATCAATTGGCGGCAAAACCATTCATCCTCGATGTGCGCGAAGCCAGCGAGATCGCAACGAATGGCTTCATCGAGGGCTCGGTCAATATTCCGCTTCGCACACTGACCAAGAATCTCGACAAACTGCCCGCGAAGGATCAACCCATCGTCACCCTCTGCGCGAGCGGACAGCGTGGCGGGATCGCGATGTCGGTTCTGCAAATGTTGGGTTACACCAACGTCAAGAATCTCGTCGGCGGTTTCGGCGCGTGGAAAGCGGCGAATTTGCCGGTCGCCACTGGCACGCCCGCTGAAGCGAAAGCCGGCAAGGCACCCGAGTTCGACAAAGACCTGTTTACCGCGCTGGACAAGTATGTGACGACTCTGCCAGATGGTTTCGGGGGCGCTCAGCCCGCCGCGCTGAAAGATCAGATGGTGGCAGCCAAAGTCTTTTTGCTCGATGTGCGCGAACCGAGTGAAATCACGCAGAACGGTTTCATCGAGGGCTCGGTGAATGTGCCGACGCGCACGTTGGTCAAGAATCTCGACAAACTTCCGACGGACAAAGCCGCGCCCATCGTGACATACTGCCCGTCCGGTCAGCGCGGCGTGATCGCGATGACGACTTTGCAGTTGCTTGGCTACACCAACGTCAAGAATCTGGTTGGCGGTTTTGGCGCGTGGAAGAATGCGAACTTGCCAATCGTCAAATAACCGAAGACGACTCTCCTCTTCATCTTTAACAGCAACGCCCGGTGCACTGACGCTCCGGGCGTTATCATACTTGGCACGGCGAGCGAGGCGTTTTCATGATCCTCGATTTTCAAAGCCGCTCCCGCTCTTTTGGGTAGTCCAACCAATGTCAGCCGCGTGTGCGTTCCAACATCATCGTCATAATCACCGACGACATCAACAAGCCTTCGTCGGCGTCGCTGAAGTCGCCACGCTTCTCAACCGTGAACTTGCCTTCCATGAATGCCGGTTGCTTCTTGAGATACAGCACGGTGCCGCCACGATACTCCACTAAATACGCCGGGTTGATGAACATCCCCACAAACGGAATATCACTCACCAGCCCATCTAACACTTTCAGCCAAGGGTTTTCTTCGTGGACGAGACCCACCTCCGCGCCGGCGGCATCTACGATGTTGTAGGTTGCCTTCCACAAAGAGGCCATCCCTTGCCGCTTGACCGCGCCCAAGGCGCCGCCGCTCGGCGTGCTGATGTTGTATTGCGCCGAGAAGTCAATAATCTTGTTCGCCTTCATTTGATACAGTTGATTCTTCTGAGCTTCGTCAGAAAATACTTTGACATCTTCTTTCAACGCCAATGCTTTCTGCTTTACATACAACACCAAATTGCCAGAAGCATCAGTCACCCGCACTTGCGGGTTAAAAGCGATCACCTTGAATGATAAAGTAAGTGGATAGTTAAGCATGGTAGTCTCCTTGTGTCATCAATGTAGATCAAACTCGCCTGTAAGTCAAATTACAAACGGATAAAGAGCACAACCCCTTCGGGTAAATTCGCGCCAACGCAAAGCGAAGTCCGCCCGCGGACTTGAAACCTGCGTAGGCAGGTCTTGCCTTGTGTTGCGGCGATTTCAATCGCTTGAGCGCCCCACAACAACATGAAACTTCGCAGGCTCTCGCCCTCCCAGCAATTTCGCCTTGAATGGTCGCATCTCCCAAAGCAACCCATAATTCGGCGTGATAAATCGCCAATCAACATTGAGTTGTGCGCGCAATTCTTGTAGGGTTGAGTAAGTCAAATAATTTCGGCTCTTCAACGCATTGGATCGAAAGCCATATTGCTTGGCGAACAAACCTTCCCGTTCTTCAACCATTTGCCCGCCACTGCGAGCGTCGTGATAAAACGGCGAATCCAAAATAACCAGCGTTCCGTTTGGGGCAAGCACACGCAACGATTCCGAAAGCGTCTTGAGATAATTTTCGGAGTAATGCAGTGAGGCGTTGAAGATGAGCAAATCGGCTGCGCCGTTGGGAAACGGTAGAAGATCGAACTCGGCTTGAACGGGAGTAAAAGCGGAATCAAAAAAACGGTGACATCCTAAGCCGTCAAAATCGTTGAGGGTTAAATCTACAGCGCCCACATTGTGATTGCGTTGAGCGAGACGGTTCGAGAGCCAGCCATTGCCCGCGCCCAGATCAAGCGCGGTCAAAGGTCGCGCCATTTCTTTTTCAAGCGGGAGAAGGACGCGCGCCAGAAACGAATCGAAACTCGCCGCGCGGCGCCAGAAAAGAATCGAAACTCACCGCGCGAATTCGCCAATCGGCGGACTTATGATCGTGATACGGCAGCGAGCGATAATAATTTTCGTCACTCGCGCCACGCCCCTCGCCCCGACGAACCGTTTCATATTCGGCGATGAATTGGGCGTAATGGGTTTGTCCCTCGGGGAGTAAGAATCGCCAAACGCCGTCAATGCGTTCAAAGCGCAGATGGTCAGTGAGGCAGACGAATGAATCGAGTGAGGACGATGCGAGTTGGGCGTGGCACTTGGGGCAGGCAAAAGATAGGCTCATGCAAAAATACATTCCCGAATTTCTACGCTACACCCGACAGGTCTGTTTAAATTTCGGCGAATTTTAAGTTCAGCAAGACCTGTCAGGTGTTGTCGAAATTTCTAGGGTTCACTCAACACATCTATCGCGGCGGCGTAAGCGAGTTCGAGAGAACGTTGAATCGAATCTAATCGTTGAGGCACTTGCCACTGATACGACGCTAAGCTATCCATCACTACAACAACCGACGCGGTTTGTATGCCGCGCACGCGCCCCACAGTGAACAGCCCCGCCGATTCCATCTCCACTGTTTTGACTCCCTCACTTTGATACTGTTTTACTTCGGCAAGAGTTTCTCGATACGGCGCATCGGTTGTCCACGTTGTGCCGATTGAACACGATACGCCGCGCGCTTGAAGAGACGACGCGAGTCGCCCGACGAGATCGGAGTCGGCGTCAATATATTTTTCGGGTGGGAGATAGTGGTGAGAGGTACCCTCATCACGAATGGCGCGGGAGCAGATGACGGCATCCCCGTGTTTAAGATCGGGTTGCAGCGATCCGCCCCACGTCAGCAAGATCATTTTACGCACGCCCATCACGATCAATTCTTCCGCCAGTTCAACCACCATCGGCGAGCCGCCGCCGAAGTTAGTCAGCACCACCACTGGATTTTTTGTGCGCGTGGTTTCGTGCAAGTCGGCGTTCATGCTTCCGGCTTTACGAACCGCGATGCGCCAGCGCAAACGATGCGGCAGACCACGCTCCAAACAAAACAGCGCGCCGCGCGGCGAATGAAGATCGGGCATACGACCTAAGCGGGCGCGATAGGCGACGATGTCTTGTGCCGTGAGCAACGACTCGGCGTGATGTTTGTTAGGTTGATTGGGAAAACTCATGCGTGACTCGATTCGTTATGGATGCGCGATTTCGATAAACGATCAGGATCGCAGTTTGTGCCGACTCTGCCGCGAGAAGCGCCCACCCCGCCCCAACGATTCCCGTTAAAGGAATCCACCACACGTTGAGCGCAATCAAAATAAACACTCCTACTGATGAAGCATATAACACGGGGCGATCATTTCCGACGGCGAGAGAAGAGAGGACGAGCAATGTGTTGAGTGTGAATGGAATCAAAACCCAAGCGAGCAAGCGAAGTAGAGAAACCACAGCGACGTAGTCTGCGCCGAACAAAATAAAAATGATGGGTGAGGCAAACAGAAACAAGAAAGCAGAGAGGGCGCACGCGGCGAATAGCAAGATGATCCACTCTTTAGCGAATCTCTTATTCTGCTCCTTCGCCATCGCCGGATACAACGCGGTGAAGACGGCGAGATGCCCGATCTTGGCAAACTCGATCACGCGCAGCCCCGCCGAGAATAAGCCGGTGAAGTTTGCATCGAGCGAGAACGTGATCATGAGGATGCTAATTTTTTGGTAGAGGATCGTGATATTTTTTGGTAGAGGATCGTGATGATGGCTAACACAGCAATCGGCGTGCTTGCTTTGAGAGCCGAGATAAAAAGATCGCGCGACGTTTGCCACTGTGGAATGTGGCGGCGACATAACGCCCAAGCGGTGAATGCTGCTGTTACTTGAACGATCAACAAAAGGATCGCCACTGTGACGATGCTTGTCCCCTGTTGAATAAAGAGAATCCCGAAAAATAATTGCATCGCCGCCGTCGCCAACCCAAGAAGCGAATACAAGCCTATGCGTTGTTGCCCGCGCAGCACCGAGGTGAACACGGTGAAGAACGCTAACGGGATGAGAGACAAGCTGTAAATTTTCAAAGCAGCAAGCGACGCAGAAAGAAATGTAACGACGATGAACGCCGCCGATGACGACAACTGAATGATCAATGACGGGGCGAGACGTGAATAATCTCGGCGCGCGGCGATGTCGCGGATGAGGATCATGTCGGTGCCAAAAGTTGTCGCCATGTTGCCGATGAATACGATGGCGGTGATGAAAGCATATTCGCCAAAGGCGGTGCTGCCTAGTTGACGGGCGATTAAGATCGTGAAGAGCGCCAACGCGGCTTGCGAGCCGAGACGGGCGATTAATAACCAAAGGCTATTTAGGCGCATAACGCAACGACAAAATAAAAAAATCTCCCCACCCATTCCACGGCGAATGAGGTGAGAGATGATCGTCAAGCCAACTCAATGCGCGATACACACGCGGGAACATCTTGGCAAAGTTTTTGCTCTCGGCAGTTGGCGTGATCACCGACAGCCCTTCGAGAGATAGTAATTCAAAATCATCGCCGAACCAATTCATCACTTGCTGTGGTGAAAAATAGTAAACGTCAAAATTAAAACCTTCGAGATGAGAGCGCACACCGTTTTTCGATAATCGGCGAAAGGCAACGTGGAAATTTCCACGCAGGGCTTCCACCATTTCCCACAAACACAGGTGCGGCATCAGCACCCAAGTCACCACACCACCCGCGCGCAACACGTTTGGCAATTGCCGAATGATCGGTGAAAGATCAGGTACACAATTGAGACCGCCGAGATCGGAGAAGACAGAGTCGAAGGGTGCGCCTGCCACGTCGGCTACCGCAAGGAAGGATCGCTCCTCAACCGTCACCCGATCCTCTAATCGTAAATCTTTCACTTTATCGCGCAAACGATCCAACATCCCCGGCGCAATGTCGGTGGCGTGAACGAAATAACCGCGCTGTGCCAGTGCCACTGCATCGGTGCCGCTTCCAGCGTTGAGTTCCAAAATGCGCGCGCCGGGCGGAACATGGCGCGAGAGATGATCGTAGACTTTGTGGCGCATCCGCGTCAGGTGGGGATGATCGTTGGCAAAGGCATCATACTTTGCCGCCGCGCGCGAAAATGCTTCGGGGATACTTTGTTGGTTCATCATAGAGTAATATAACGCACAAGATGATTGTATTACTAACTGCTATTCAAGCAATTGCGATTGGGCTGCTGCCGTTAGCGCTGACGTTTTGGTATTACCGCGATCTGGTTGCCGTCACTCATCCGCGAATCTATTTCACTTACAGCGATGCGATTATTTTTGCGAGCGATGGGTTAGTGTTGATCATAATTTTTATTTGGGGCATCAAGCGATCTCCACACCTGACAGGTCTTGCCAAATTTAACGCCCGACGGATTTTAAACAGACCTGTCAGGTGTTGCCGAAATTCCGACGGATGGCTTTTGGGTTTATGCACGCTCGCCACTCTCAGCATTATGTGGTCACTCGACTGGCGCATTTCATTGCACGTCAGTCTTCACTTGTGGCTTGTCTTCGGACTTTATCTTGCACTACGTGATACGCCTCAAGCGTGGCGTTGGTTCGCGCTTGGTTCGTGCGCCGCCTTAGTAACGCAAGCGATAATAGGTTTCGCGCAGTTCAGCATTCAATCAACCACTTTCACAATGGCGTTAGGTTTAGAGTGGCCCGGCGATCTTACTCCGCAGATC
>JACRLA010000139.1:1199-9961 GCA_016215145.1 Chloroflexota bacterium | reverse complement strand
TTGCGCGAAAAACTGTTGATGCCGTCCAACATCTGTTTGCGAAATTCAATTGCCGAAGTATCGCGCCGGGCAACGCCCAACACCGCGAAACCCGTGGGCAAAAGTCTTTCGAGCTCAAGATTGTAAAATGCCGGGACGAGTTTGCGCTTAGTGAGATCACCCGATGCGCCGAAGATGACGACGGTGTTGGGCTGCGGCGTGCGCTGCATCCGCAGTCCTTCGCGGAGAGGGTTTTGAGATTCAGACATGAATGCTCCTTAATTATTCTGACGGGGGATGCCATCCTGCTGCTACCCAGTTACGTCGCACTGCGATAGATAGCTCGTGATTCAAGTGTAAGGCTTCAACGCTTGCGCGTCCGATAGGCGTTAAACCAAGAATGACAACGCCGTCTGCATCCCATTGAAAGTGAGACGACCATTTTTGAGTGCGGGGATTGAACAAGGGGTGAACTTCTTTAGTAACAGGATCAACCGCTTCGATTTGTGAACTTTTGAAGCGATTGCATCTCGCACACGCGACCCACAAATTTTCTTCGTCGTTTGTGCCCTCACGCGAACTGGGAATAATATGTTCGATCTCTAACGGCGTTAGCAGATATTGTTGATGACTGCGGCAGTAACCACAGCGATCCCCTGCTGTAACGCGCACACGTTGCCGCAGTTCTTCGGAGATATAACTGCTTGTCATGCCGCCAAGGGTTCGCGTAGATTACGTTTGACAGCTTCGCGTAAGGCTTGAGATTTGCGAAGAAGAAGATCGTCGTGCTTTTGCATTAGATGATCCAATCGCACTCGCCTAATGGTTTCTAGTTTTCCTTCGCGGTTGTCAGCAAGCAATACGCTCAACTCGTTTTGTTCTGCTTCGGGAAGTCGCGCTTCACACAAGATCGAAATCTCTTTGTCGCTTAACGATTCAACCGGCAATTCTTCGGCAACATGATCGAGCCACTCGGAAAGAATTTTTTCCATCGGCTGCTTCGTCTGTTGCGCGATGCGTTGTGCGTTTTCTACAACATGGTTCGAGACGTTAAGGGTTACTTGTAGAGTCATTGTCTCACCTCACAATGAGTATAGCACTGAGAGTTATCGTCGCGTTTTCTTTCCTGCCAGTATCAGAGCAATCTTCGCCAGATCGTTTTCATACTTTTCGCTCAACTCCACGCGAAGGATTCTGCGCCCGCGCGATTTGAGTGATTGAAAATCGCCCAGCGCTTGCGCGGCGATGAGCTTGCCGAAGGAGAATGTTTCATCGGGGATGGCGGCGTCAGAAGCGGGCGGGGCGGTGAACTGAATCACGATAACGTTATCGCCGCCGCCTTTGTGCAGTTGTCCCGTCGAATGTAAGAAGCGCGGACCATAGCCAACCGTTGTCGCCACTTTGTGTTTGTCGCGTATCGTTTGTCGAATCGCTTTCAACGCTTTTTCGGTTTTCGGTGTGCGGGTGATGAAAGCGTTGAGGGCGACGTAATCGCCTTTTTTGATTTGCTTGAGATGTAAATTGAGTCGCGTCTGAAAATCGCGCCGATCTACGGGGACGCTGGGATCGGCGGGCGGGATGCCGTTGGCGGCGTCACCCAGAATCTTTTGGGTGATGTCCTTCGCTTCTTGCACGTTGGGTTGATCAAACGGATTCACTTTGATGAACCAACTGGCAATCGCCGTGGCGATCTCCCAACGCAAAAACTCCGCGCCGAGATCGTAAGCGTCGCGCAGATCGATTTGCATCACCGGATGTTTGGCGCGGCGTAATTTTTCAACGAGCGCATCGTATTTTTTATTGAGCCGCAGATACACAAAGAGTCGATCTTTGCCGTACGCTTTCGCCTCGCCCAGCGGCTCGCCCTCAATCGGCACAATGCTGCGCCCTTCTTTGCCGGTGGATTCGGCGATGAGTTGCTCGACCCAATACCCGAAAGAAGAAATTTTGTCGGACGTGATCAGCGTCACTTTGTCGCGCCCGAGTGCGCCCATCAACGCGCCAAGCATCGCGCCCGCGTTGCGCGCCGCCGCCGCCGATCCCGATGAGGCAATGCTCATCTCGCTGGCGCGATCTAAAAGTTTGCCTACGTCAATGCCGAGCAACGCCGCCGGAACCAGACCGAACAGTGAGAGCGCCGAGTAGCGCCCACCGATGTCGGGCGGGTTGAGAAACACGCGGCGGAAACTTTTTTCTTTGGCTAATTTTTCGAGCGACGTGTCGGGATCGGTGATGGCAATAAAATTTTCGCCTGCCTTTTCGCCTTTCACCGCTTTCACTTTTTCGTAAAAGAATTTGAAGAACGACATCACTTCAATCGTGCCGCCCGATTTGCTGGAGACGATGTAAAGAGTCTTTTCGGGTTTGCTCCGTTTGAGCGCGGCTTGCACACTGGCGGGGTCGGTAGAATCTAAAACGCCGACGTCAATGCCACCCTTCGCCACGCCAAACGTCTCGCGCAAAACTTCGGGAGCGAGCGACGAGCCACCCATGCCGAGAATCAAAGCATGAGTAAACTTTTCTTTTTTGAGATCAGAGATTAGAGACGATTGCCCCCGTAGCGAAGCGGAGTGGGGTTGGAGATTGGGGATTTCGTTTCGCATGTCGCTGATCACGGTCAGCCAGCCCATGCGGATTTTGATCTCGTTCTGATGCGAGAGTTCGGTGGGCTTCCAGATCGTGGAGTCCTTCGCCCATAACCGGGTCGGAATCTTTTCGCCGTCAACGCGGGCGAGTGCCGCCTCGTACAGTTTGCGCTGTTCGGCAGTGAGTGATAGCGACGTGCGGGCGTTAACAATCTCCGCTTGCCGCCGCACTTCGATCACTTTTAGAAGTGAGTCAAAAGATTTAAAGAAGGCGGCAACCCCGTCGTCCTCCAGTTTTTGAGTCACCTCTGTCATGTTCACGCCCGCTTCGGCAAGCGTATCCATAAAATCGCTCGCCTCTTGCACATTTTGGGTCAGCGTGATCTCGGCTTTGCCATGATCCTTGAAGACCTTGATCGTGGCGGGTGGCATGGTGTTGACGGTGTGAGGACCGATCAAATTATCCACGTAGATCGTGTCAACGTATTTTGGATTCTTGGTGCTGGTGCTTGCCCACAACACGCGCTGTGCCTGCGCCCCTGATGCGGCGAGTTCGGCAAAGGCTTTGCCTTCGTAGCGTTCCTGAAAAATTTTGTAAGCCAGCTTGGCGTTGGCGATTGCCGCTTTGCCCATCAAAGGCTCAAGCGATTTTTTCATCAATGGATCGGCGGTGATCTTTTTATCGAACATGCCGTCAATCAACGTGTCGAGGCGGCTGACAAAAAAACTGGCGACTGAGGCGACGTTGTCCACGCGCTTTTGCTTGGCGGCGCGTTTGGCGAGTCCGTTGATGTGGGCGATGGTCACATCGTAATAGCGTTCTAACGAAAAGATGAGCGTGACGTTGACGTTGATGCCTTGGCTGATGCACTGCTCAACTGCCGGAAGACCTTCTTTGGTCGCCGGAATCTTGATCATCAAGTTCGGGCGGTTAACAGCTTTCCACAAACGTTTCGCTTCGGAGATCGTCTTCTCGGTGCTGCGCGCATATTTGGGCGAGACTTCGATGCTGACATAACCATCCAGACCTTGGGTGCGTTTGTAAACGGGCGCGAACACATCTGCCGCCTCGCGGATGTCGTCAATCGAGAGAACGTCAAAAATTTCTTCGGCGTTCTTGCCTTTGAGGGCAAGTTCGCGCAGCAGGGCTTCATCGTAATCATTTGAGTTGGCGATTGCCTGCTCAAAAATTGTCGGATTAGACGTTAATCCGGTGATGTCGCCGTCTTTCACCATGCGCTTCAGGTCGCCGTTCACCAACAACCCGCGACGAATGTTATCGTGCCACGGGGATTGACCGAGGGATTGAAGTTGTAAGAGGGGGTGAGTCATTTTCTAATCTCCAATTTCTTTAACCGCAGAGAGCGCGGAGAATGCAGAGTTAAGATTTTCCTTTTAGAGTTGCCACTAACTTGTCGGAATCGTTTTCAACAGGATCAAAATCTGCGGGGTTTGGTTTGTTGACCATTACGGCGTTGCGCGCGGCTTGCAGAAACTCTTGAAAATCGGGGTTTTGCTCAGCGATTTTATTGATCGTCTCCCAGTCCAATTCTGTTCGCTCTCTCGCGCTGTACATGATTTCAGAATTATCGGGGTCTTTGACATCTAACCGAATCACACCAATGCCAAAACTTTCGGAAAGCCGTCTTAGTTCGGATTGAAATTCGGCGTTTTCACTGATCTCGGCTACAGCGAGATAACCTTCGTTTGCCCAAGAAGAATTAGAAACGCCTTGAAAGAATGCTTCGCGCAAATTCGAGAAATCTAAACCGATCTTGAGCTCAAATGAATAAAGCTTTGCCAGAGCATATCCTGCCTGTTTGCTAAACTCCACGACCTCGCGCTTCCAATCTTGGGTTGTTAAAGCGATCCCTACTAGATCAGGGTGCAACCATTGATTGAAAGACACACCCTTTTTCGATTTTTCGTGATAGATGGTTTTGCAATATGCGCCGAATTGAGCGTGAGCAAAGTAAACGAGAAATGGATGTAAATCACGTTCCCTGTATTTTGTCTCTTGGGATTTGATGACAGGAGATTGAATCGCGTTCTCGCGTTGTTGAGGCGTGAGATTATCCGTTAAAGCTTTTAGAAAGAAGCGCGCAGGTCTCACGCCGATTTTTTCAAATCGGGTGTTGGCATTGTCGCGCGTCCGTATTTCTTCAATTGTTTTGTAATGCTATTTTGTTCTGCTCTGTTCCAAATTTCCTCAGGCGTAAGAGGGTCTTTAGAGTTTTGCAAAACCGACTCTGCTAAATCTAGGAAGGTGATGTTTCCTGATGACATTTTCTTTACTCCCCGATCAATAATATTTCTTGAGCGTCTTCGTTGACTGAAAGGGCATATCTATACTGCCCATACTGTTCCACGCGAACATTACGCTTGTATTTTTGAAGCAAGGCAGTCAGTTCTTCAATTGAAGGAATGCCGTCATTTCGATACGAGACGACGATGATGCTGTTTTGAAATTTTTGGAAAACTTTTTCAAAAGCCGATCCGATTAGTTGTTTGTTCGTCCACTCTGACGCGCGGCGTTTGAGGCGATGATGTTTACTCTTGAAGTCAATGTGTTCTTTCCACTCATCATATAGTGTGAGACCTTCAAGGAAATGATAGAACTCCCAATAATCTACGCCAACCCCTTGTGCCGAAAGATAGGGTGGATCAATGTAAACCAGATCATGCTCGTCAGGGATAGTGAGTATGTCGGAGTTAATCGCGCGGTTATGTTGACTATTGTTGAATATAGCGTTGTTTGCTTCTTCAGCAAAAGATCGAAACCATTCTTCAAACGGAGTGTCCCAAGTCGTCTTGTTTCCGAAACTTCGCTCAACGTCGGCGAAGCGGATGTAAAGGTTCTTGCGATGAAAAAGGTTGTAAGGGCGTTTGATGATGCACGCCTGACACAGCGCGAAAAACGCGATGGCGAATTTGTAAGGATCGGATAACTGGCGAATGTTTGTGATCGTCTGATCGATCCACGCATTCTCGTCATCGGTAAAATAAATATCTCGAAAAGTTTCTTGAACAAAGTTTGGATAAGAAATTTCTTTGTGGTGAGTAAGCAACCAATCAATCTCTTCGGGTGTGAGATACGTCTCGCTGTTCTCTATCAATGCCAGACCGAATTGATAATTGAATCGCAAGATGTCGTTATAGGTAATTGCTTTGCCCTCTTGTTTCAAGCGGTAAGCAACCGCGCCTGTCCCGCCAAAAGCGTCTAAGCAAGTAGAAAAATCAAGATCGCCAATCTGCTCCCAAATCCAATCAACGAGTTTCGCTTTGCTGCCTTGATAGCGCGTCGAAGGGAATTGAGCGGTGAGATGGGGGAAGAAGGACTCGGTGAAAGTCATTAATCTTTTCCGATCAAAGATGTTGTTCGTTCATGGATTTGGCGCGCGACTTGGATGGCTGCTTCTGCTTTTGTCCTGTCGAATTCATTGAAGGGAATATCGTTTGGGTATTGTCCAGCGAAAAAAAGCCGGTTCAAAGTTTTGATACCGTTTTCGTAGTCTTCAAATGACGTTGTGTACTGCTTGGTCAGATTGAGTAATTCAAGTAAATCTTCCGTTTGATCCAATTCCCATCCATGTGCAATTAAGTAGCCTTTCAGAAATTTCTCTGTCGCAGTTCCGCATAAATAGCAAATGGTATGGAAAGAAGACTCGGTCATATCGAGAGCGCTTTCTGCGACTCGTAGATCGTTTTCGGCGTAACGAATCCAGAGGATGACAATTTGTTTTTCAGTGTTCATAGTGTCTTCTGTTGGTCATTGACGTAATCATCTCCGTTCCTCCATCTCCTTCACCTTCCCCACTCGCCTCACATGCCGCTCCTCATTCGTGAACTTCGCGTTCAAGAATGCGGCGATGATATCTTTGGCGAGTTCGATGCCGATGATGCGCGCGCCGAGACATAGCACATTGATGTCGTCATGCTCAACCGCTTGATGCGCCGAGTACGTATCGTGGCACAAACCGGCGCGGATGTTTTTCATTTTGTTCGCCGCCACGCACGCCCCCACGCCACTGCCGCAAATTAAAATTCCGCGCTCGGCTTTGCCTTGTTGAATTGCTTCACCCACTGCGCGAGCGTAATCGGGATAATCAACAGAGTCAGCCGTGTAGGTGCCGAGATCGAGAATCTCGTGACCGGCTTTCATCACCACGAGCAACGCTGTTTCTTTAAGAGGGAAGCCGCCGTGATCGCAGCCAATGGCAATTTTCATAAAGAGAAAACCGCAAAGGCGCGAAGGGCGCAAAGTTTTTTATTAATAACTTCGCGTTCTTTGCGTCTTCGCGGTTAATTGTTTTTGATTAAACCTTTCGCGGCTTCTACAACCTTTTCGGCAGTCAGCCCCAACTTCTCATACACCACTTTATACGGCGCGCTTGTGCCGAAGCGATCCAAGCCGATGAAGATTCCGCGCGAGCCGATGTAACGATCCCAACCGAGCCGCACGCCTGCTTCAACCGCCACACGCGCGGTGACGTTACCTGACAGCACCGACTCTTTGTATTCCGCCGATTGTTTTTCAAACAATTCCCACGATGGCATCGAGACGAGTCGCGCAATGATCCCCTCTTTGCTCAGCATCTCATCTGCCTTCATTATTAATTCAACTTCTGATCCCGTTGCCAGAAGAATCACGTTTGGGTTTTGGATGTCGGGATTTAAGACGTAAGCGCCTTTGGTGAGATTCGATGCGGGCGCGTATTTAGATCGATCTAGCGTAATCAAATTTTGGCGCGTGAAGACGAGCGTGACAGGCGCGTGATTATGGTTGATTGCAAAGCGCCACGCCTCAACCGTCTCATTGGCATCTGCCGGACGGATGGTGATCATCTGAGGGATGGCGCGCATGGCGGCAAGGTGTTCAATCGGTTGATGCGTGGGACCATCTTCACCCACGCCAATACTATCGTGCGTGAAAACAAAAATGGATGGAATGTCGGAGAGCGCGGCAAGGCGCATCGCGCCTCTCATGTAATCGGTGAAGGTGAAGAAGGTTGCCGTGTAGGGGCGCACACCGCCGTGCAGTGCCATGCCGTTGGCGATTGCTCCCATGCCATGTTCGCGCACGCCGAAATGAAAATTGCGCCCCTCGTAACCCCACGCGCCGCCGACAACCCCTTGCGCTCCTTCGGGTGAAGTGAGCGGCGATTCAAAATCACCAAAAGTTTTTAACCAAGTGAAGGTTGAAGGATTTAAATCGGCGGAGCCACCAATGAGTTCAGGAATTGTTTTCGCAATTGCTTGCATCACCGTTTCGGACGCTTTGCGAGTCGCCATCCCTTTGGCGTCGGCGGGGAAGGTTGGCAAGGCGGCATCCCACGCGGGTGGCAGTTCGCCTTTCATCCGACTCTCAAACTCCGAACCGAGATCGGGATATTTTTTCTTGTACGAGTCGAACCGCTTATGCCAATCCGCTTGCTGTTTCTTACCCGAGTCAATCGCTTTGCGGAATTTTTTCAGTGCATCACCGGGAATTAAAAATGAAGCGTCGGGATCCCAGCCAAGATTTTTCTTCGCCGCTTTCAGTTCGTCTTCGCCGAGCGGCGAACCATGTACTTCAAACGTATTTTGTTTGTGTGGCGCACCGTAGCCGATAGTGGTGCGAACCAAAATGATCGAAGGTTGATCGGTGACGCTTTGCGCTGTCTTGATCGCGTTCTCAATTGATTCGAGATTGTTGCCGTCACTCACGCGCAGCACGTTCCAACCATAAGCCGCAAACCGCAAACCCACATCTTCCGTGAACGAAAGTGACGTGCTGCCCGCCAACGAAATGTGATTGTCGTCGTAGAGCGCGATGAGCTTGCCTAAACGCAAATGACCGGCGAGGGCGCAGGCTTCGTGGGTCACGCCTTCCATGAGATCGCCATCGGTGGTGATGACGTATGTGTAATGATCAACGATATTGTGATCAGGCTTGTTGAAGATCGCCACGAGATGCGCTTCGGCGATGGCGAAACCGACTCCGTTAGCGAGACCTTGACCGAGCGGACCCGTTGTCACTTCGACACCAGCAGTTAAATGAACTTCAGGATGTCCCGGTGTCTTGCTTCCAAATTGGCGAAACTGTTTGAGCTCATCAAGAGGAAGATCGTAGCCGGTGAGATGCAGAAGCGAATACAGCAGCATCGAACCGTGACCGCCGGAAAGAATAAAACGATCACGATCTGCCCAATGCGGATC
>JACRLA010000139.1:0-1136 GCA_016215145.1 Chloroflexota bacterium | reverse complement strand
CCGGGGTGACCGGAGTTGGCTTTTTGAATCGCGTCGGCGGCGAGGAAGCGGATGGTGTTGACGCTTAGTTGATCAAGTTCGGTTTGAGTCATTGATGCACAGGAAAAAATGGAAACGAAGGAAACAGGGGAAACGCTTTCCTTTATTTCCCCCGTTTCCTTTTTATTCTTTTATTTCATTTCGCCTTTGTAAATCTTCATCATGCTATCGAGCAACTTCAAAGCATCGGCTCGCGGGCGTTGGAACGAATTGCGCCCGATGATCGAACCAAAGCCGCCGCCATCGCGGATCGCTCGCGCTTCATCCAACACGGCATTAGCGTCTTCCTTTGCCGCGCCGCCGGAGAAGATGACAATGCGCCGACCATTGAACGACGATTGAACGACGTGCCTCACGCGATCAGGTAGCGTGCTGATCGGGATGTTATATTTTTCGTAAACTTTCTTGGCGTCAGGTTGTTCAACGTGTTCGGTTGAAAGTTTAACTTTAATAATGTGCGCGCCCATCTGCGCGGCGAGTTGCGCGGCGTAAGCCGTCACGTCCACGCCGGTCTCGCCTGCTTTGCTCAACGCCCCACCGCGCGGATACGACCACACCACCACTGCCAGCCCGACCTCTTTCGCTTCAAGCGTCAACGCTTGCAGTTGTTCATATAAGAAGCGGCGATCCAACGTGCCGGGATAGATCGTGTAACCAATCGCCACACACCCGAGTCGCAGCGCATCGTCCACGCTGGCGGTGATCGCGCCCATCGGATCTTTTTCATCTTGAAGAACGTCGTGATTGTTGAGTTTCAAGATCAACGGTATGTCACCGGCGTAATCGGCGGCAACCGCTTCCAGAAAACCGAGCGGGGCGGCGTAAGCGTTGCATCCCGATTCAATCGCCAACTCAACGTGATAACGCGGATCGTATCCCGCCGGGTTCGGCGCAAAGCTGCGCGCCGGTCCATGTTCAAATCCTTGATCCACTGGCAAGATCACAAACTTGCCCGTGCCAGCCAACTTGCCGTGATTAAGCATCCGCGCCAAATTAGTCAGCGTGCCGGGGTTGTCGCTGCGATACCAAGATAGAATTTCTTTGACTCGTTCTGTTGCCATGATAGAAGTTCCTTTCGAATGTTAGTGTGTAAAGTA
>JACRLA010000138.1 GCA_016215145.1 Chloroflexota bacterium | reverse complement strand
TGCGAAGCACTCGCAATGAAGTTGAGTAGTTACTGTGTGAAACCAATTTTACTACAACCGCTTGACATTCACCTTAGCACTGGCTAACATACTCTCCAACCTCTAAACGCTCCGGGCCCTTCGGGTTTCTAAAACCCGAAGGGTTTTTCGGAGAGACACTAAAGAAAGAAAAAGGATTCCCTCGTGGCAAAAAAATCTAACAAGAAAGTCCGCGTTGCTATTGTCGGCGTTGGCAACTGCGCTTCATCGTTTGTGCAAGGACTCTACTATTACCAAAACGCCAAAGAGACCGACCGCATCCCCGGATTGATGCACGTTAATCTCGGCGGCTATCACATCCGTGACGTGGAAATCTCTGCCGCGTTTGACGTGGTGGATACTAAAGTAGGTTTCGATCTCTCCGAAGCCCTCTTCGCTTTTCCCAACAACACCTACAAGTTTTGCGGCGTGCCGAAGATGAACATTAATGTAGATCGCGGCATGACTCACGATGGCTTGGGCAAATATGTTTCGGAGAAAGTTAAGAAGGCTCCCGGACCCACCGCCGACATCGTGAAGATTCTCAAAGACACCGGCACCGATGTGGTGGTTTCTTATCTGCCCGTCGGTTCCGAGATGGCGACCAAGTGGTATGTCGAGCAGGTTTTAGAAGCCGGTTGCGGATTCGTCAACTGCATCCCGGTGTTCATCGCCTCACAGGAGTATTGGCGGAAACGGTTTGAAGAAAAGAAACTGCCAATAATCGGAGACGACATCAAGAGTCAAGTCGGCGCAACCATCACCCATCGCGTATTGACGAATTTATTCGTGGAGCGCGGCGTGCAATTAGATCGTACCTATCAATTGAACTTCGGCGGCAACATGGATTTCTATAACATGCTGGAGCGAGACCGACTCGAATCGAAAAAAATTTCCAAGACCAATTCCGTCACCTCACAGTTGCCCTATCAACTTGATCCAGAGAATGTTCATGTCGGTCCTTCGGATTACGTGCCGTGGTTAACAGATCGCAAGTGGTGTTACATCCGCATGGAAGGCACAACCTTTGGCGACGTGCCGCTTAACGTGGAAGTGAAATTGGAAGTGTGGGACTCGCCGAACAGCGCGGGCGTGGTCATTGACGCCGTGCGCTGCGCCAAGATCGCAATGGAGCGTGGATTGGGCGGCGCGTTGTATGAGCCGTCGTCATACTTTATGAAAACTCCGCCGCAGCAATTCACCGATGACGTGGCGCGCGAAAAAACCGAAGCGTTTATCGCAGGTGAAAAATAATGAGCACGCCTGACGCGCCCCAACCGGCGTCACTTACCGATTGGCTGCGCGCCACGTTCAAGTGGCTGACCGATCCACTCGGTCACTATTTAGGAAAGTATTTGGGGATTCATCCCAACTACATCACCGTCGCCGGATTCATCGGCACGGTGGCGGGCGCGGCGGCGTTGGCGTTTGGTTATGTCACCATCGGCGGCATCATTATTTTGTTGATGGGTCCGGTGGATGCCTTGGATGGGGCGGCGGCGCGCGCGGCGGGTTCCAAATCCACCTTCGGCGCGTTCACCGATTCGGTGACAGATCGTTATTCCGAAGCCATCACTTATCTCGGTTTGATGATCTACTATTTGAATCAATCAAACCAGACCAACACCGCGCTGCCGATGTTGTTGATCTTTCTCGCCTTCGTTGGTTCGGTGATGGTCTCGTATACCAAAGCTCGCGCCGAAGCCTTGGGCTTTGAATGTAACATCGGTTTGCTCACCCGCGCCGAAAGATATTTAATTCTCGCGCCGTTGCTGGTTTTAAATTTGCCGTTGATCGCCTTGTGGATCATCGCGCCGTTAGCAAACATCACCGCCCTGCAACGCATCTGGCATGTGCGGAGTCAATTTTATTCGCAGAAAAAATAAAACGAAACGTATTTCGTATTGCGTATTTCGTCCAACCGTTACGCAATACGAAATACGCATCACGTATCACGCATCACGCATCACGCATCACGCATCACGTATCACGCATCACGTATCACGAATCACGAATCTCAAATCTCTAACAAGGAACTAATATGTCCATCGACTCTCTCGGTCTTCACCTCGGTCCCTTCTATCTCCGTTTCTACGGAATCATTTTGATCACCGGCGCGATCTTGGGCGCCTATATCGCCTCGCTTGAAGCCAAACGCAAAGGCATGAACCCCGATACGATTTGGGATGCCTTGATCTGGGCGCTCATCTTCGGCGTTATCGGCGCGCGCATCTATCACGTCTTCACGCCGCCGCCCAGTATGGTCGCCGCCGGCATCACCACGCAGTATTATCTTGATCTACGCAACACCTCACCGCTCGATGTGAATCTGTCCTTGATCAGTGTTAGATTCACTTTGCCAATTCCATCGGCGTTTGCGGTGTGGATGGGCGGCTTAGGAATTCCGGGCGGCATTGTTGGCGGCTTGATCGGGATTGTGATCTTCGCTGTGCGTAATAAGATCAGCCCCACGCTGTTGATCGATCTCGCCGCGCCTGCGACGGCGTTAGCCCAAGCCATTGGTCGCTGGGGCAACTTCGTGAATCAAGAATTGTATGGTCGCCCCACTGATCTGCCTTGGGGAATTTACATCAGCCCCGAATATCGCGTGCCCGGTTATGCCGATGTAGAACGATTCCATCCAACCTTCCTTTATGAATCGATCCTCAACCTCTGCATCTTCCTCGCCCTGATGTGGATCGCCCGTCGTTATGCCGCCTCGCTAAAGGGTGGCGATCTTTTCATCCTCTACCTGGTGATGTATCCCACTGTGCGCTTCTTCATGGAGTTCTTGCGGCTCGACAGCAGTGGCTTTGGCAATTTGAATATCAATCAAAGTTTGTCGTTGGCGACGGCGTTGATATTTGCCGTGACATTGTTCATCCGTCATCGAAGACAGCGACGTGTTAGAACTGCAAGCGCAGCGTAACCATTTCGTAGAGACGTTCCGGCGGAACGTCTCTGCATCTCTCCATGATCGAAGCTCGCCATCTGACAAAATACTTTGACGACTTCCTCGCTGTCGAGTCGGCCTCATTCCATGTGCCTGCCGGAAATGTTCTGGCGTTGCTGGGTCCCAACGGCGCGGGCAAGACGACCACCGTGCGGATGCTCACTTCGATCCTCAAACCGACGAGCGGCACGGCAAGTGTTGCCGGTTACGACATCGTCACTCAACCCGATCAGGTGCGGGCGAGTGTCGGCGTCCTCACCGAGCATCATGGTTTGTATCTACGCACCAGCGGCGAAGAGTATTTGGATTTTTTCGGCGACATCTACGGCGTTTCAAAAGATGTGCGTCGCAAGCGAATCAAAAATTTGTTGGAGCGATTCGGTTTAGCCGACGCTGGAGATCGGCACATCGGCGGCTACTCGAAAGGCATGAGGCAAAAACTTGCCTTGATTCGATCCATGCTACATGACCCGCCGGTGTTGCTCCTCGACGAACCCACCTCGGCGATGGATCCGCAAAGCGCCAAGCAAGTGCGCGACGCCATTGCCGATCTGCGCCAAGACAACCGCGCCATAATTTTATGCACGCACAACCTCGCCGAAGCCGAAGAACTTGCCGACTCGATTGCCATTGTTCGCAAAGGGCGCATCATCGCTTTAGGAAATCCTGATGCGTTGAAAGATCAACTGCTGGGCGCGAAGGAAATGGAAGTGAGGCTGGCGGCGTCATTCAACGGAGTCGGCGACACCGTTTCCGATCTTGTCACCATTGTCGCGCGCGGCGATTCATCGTTCCGTTATCGCGCCGAAAATTTTGATCGCACCAATCCGATCTTGATCAAACGACTGTTAGATCAAAACGCACCGATTGTCTCGCTGACCGAAGTGCCGCGCAGTTTAGAAGCGGTGTATTTGCGAGCGGTGGAAGAGGACGAGGCGTCGTAGGAGGAGATTTAATCTCCGACAATTATGCAAAACACATTCATCACCCGCGACGATCTCCGACGCGCATTCGTCATCACCAAACGCGAGATACGCGACAGCTTGCGCGATTGGCGCATCATCATGCCGATCCTTTTCCTTACCCTGTTCTTCCCGGCATTGATGAACTTCACGGCGAAGGCGGCTGTGGATTTTGTCTCAGAGTACGGGGCAGAGATCATCGGCGAGCGGCTCATCCCGTTTCTGTTGATGATCGTCGGCTTCTTCCCGATCACCGTTTCCATCGTCATCGCCCTTGAGAGTTTCGTCGGCGAAAAAGAACGTCACTCGCTTGAACCATTGCTCTCTTCACCGTTATCAAACATCCAACTTTATCTTGGCAAAGTACTTGCCTCCACCATCCCGCCATTGATCGCTGCTTACATGGGCATCATTGTTTATTTAGTTGGTTTGTATATCAACTTGCGTTGGGTCGCGCCGATTCAATTGCTGATTCAAATTGTGGTGCTGACCACTGTGCAAGCCACGGTGATGGTCAGCGCGGCAGTGGTCATCTCCACGCAAGTGACCAGCGTGCGCGCTTCAAACTTGCTCTCAGCCTTCGTCATCATCCCGATGGCGTTGTTGATTCAAGGCGAGAGCGTGATCATGTTTTGGGCGCGTTACGATGTGTTGTGGGCGATTATCTTTGGTTTGGTTTTGCTCAACGTCGTTCTCGTCCGCATGGGCGTGCAACTTTTTAACCGCGAAGAATTGTTGGGCAAAGACCTTGATGAGATCAACGTGGTGGCGATGTGGAAATTTTTCCGCAAAGAGTTCGTCGGCGAGTCGCGCGGTTCGCTCCTTCGTTGGTATCGTTACGAAGTGACGAAATCTCTTAAACGTCTGGGCATCCCGGCGTTGATGATGCTCATTGTATTGATCGCCGGTGGCATCATCGGTTTCTATCATGCCTCGTTATATCCACTGCCAGCTGCATTACTGCAAGATGTGATCAACGCTTCATCAGGTTTGCGAGATCGTCTTTCCGATTTTGGTTTCTTTACGACACAAGGCGTGGGCTTGGTGCTGTATCAAAATGTGTGCGCCAGTCTCATCGCCGCCGCGTTGGGGATATTCACCTTCGGTGTGTTGTCGTCTGTTGTGTTGATGCTGCCGCTCTCGCTTGCCGCTTACTTCGCCGGTCAAGCCGCCATTGCCGGCTATAACCCTCTTCTATTTTTAGCCGCCTTCATTTTGCCGCACGGCATTCTGGAAATTCCGGCGATCATCCTCATCGGC
>JACRLA010000010.1:721-9416 GCA_016215145.1 Chloroflexota bacterium | reverse complement strand
GATCAGAACATGGCGGACAGTTCGCGCTCGCGATCTCTTCGATAAGATTATTACGCAAGCGCACCACAACGGCGAACCCGGCGTACTCTTTTTGGATGCCGCCAACCGTTCGAATCCCGTTCCGCACCTTTACCCACTTGAAGCGACAAATCCATGTGGTGAACAGTACCTCGGACCTTACGAGAATTGTTGTCTCGGATCGATCAACCTCGCCCGTCACGTCACATCCGACGGCAAAGTAGATTGGGAGAAGTTGCGTCAAAGCACAGTCACCTCGACTCGTTTCCTTGATGATGTGGTGACGGCAAACAAATACGTGCCTGCTGTGCCTCGTCTCAAAAAGGCGGCGTATGCCGCGCGCCGTATTGGTCTTGGCATCATGGGCTTGGGCGACATGATGTATCGCGCCGGAATTCGTTATGGTTCCGACGAGGCGCAAGAATTCTCAGCACAGATTATGGAATTCGTCCGCTATCACTGTATGCTGACGGGTGTTGAACTTGCTAAAGAACGCGGATCGTTTCTGGCGATTGAAGACAGTATGTATGATCCAAAAAATCTCAAGTGGACGCCGCCTCAACCGCTCCAACCTTATACCCATAACTACCAACGTCCCGCGCTCAACTGGAACAGCATCGTAGATGGAATCAAAAAGCACGGCATTCGCAACGCTTGCCAAACTACTGTTGCTCCAACAGGAACGATTGCCACGGTTGCCGGTTGCGAGTCTTATGGTTGCGAACCTGTTTTCGCTCTCGCTTACATTCGCCACGTCAACGACAGAGGGCAGGACCTTAAACTCACATATGCCAGCCCGATGTTTGAGCAAGCGTTGATCAAAGCCGGCATCTCCGAAGAGAAACGAAAAGAGATCGTGGAACAGGTGATGCACGACGGCACTTGCCAGAACATCGTTGATCTTCCTGAACACATTCGCCACACCTTTGTCGTCTCACAAGACATCACTGCCGAAGAGCATGTGATGATGCAAGCGGCGATTCAATCTTTCGTTGATAACTCGATCTCCAAAACTTGCAACTTTCACGAAGAAGCTACGTTGGATGATGTAGCGCAAGCATATTTCTTGGCGTGGAAGACAGGCTGTAAAGGTTTGACCGTCTACGTCACTGGCTCGCGCGAGAAAGTTGTGCTGGAAACCCACGCCACTGCGATGGCGAAAGAGCCGAAGAGCGAGTCCCCGCAACCGATCCCGATGTTCCACGAATCAAAGAAACCGCGTCCGAAGATGCTGCGCGGCGAGACCTTCCAGATTGAATCGCCGATGGGCAAATCCTACGTAACTATTAACCGTAATGGCGGTGAAGAACCGTTTGAAGTTTTCATCAACACGGGCAAAGCGGGGAGCGAAATTTTTGCGGTGTCTGAAGCGATTGGGCGATTGATCTCTTATGCCTTGCGTCTCGCCTCACCTGTTTCGCCGCGTGAGCGACTCGCCGAGATCGTGCGTCAACTCAACGGCATCGGCGGCGGACGCCCAATGGGTTTTGGCCCCAACCGCGTGTTGTCACTACCCGATGCGGTAGGTCGCGCCCTGAGTGCGTATCTGAATATCGAAGACCAAACAATAGCGCAGGTTGAGCCGCAACCGGAGTCAAAACAAATGGTGATGAAGATCGGCGACCTCTGCCCCTCGTGTGGCGAAGCGGCAATGGTGAACGAAGAAGGTTGCCGCAAGTGTTACGCTTGCGGACACAGCGAGTGTTAAAACAAACACCGAGTGTCTCCAAGACACTCGGTGTTTGTTTATTAGAGACGTTCCAACGGAACGTCTCTATTTTTTTAATTGCGTCAAATTAATTTCTGAAACTCTCTCCCCGTTCGCCAACGAATACAACCCTACCTTAATCTCATAAACGCCTTGCGGCAAATTTTTTGGAATCAAATGCTTGGTGATGATCACATCGCCACGCTGCCAGTGTTCGGCGCTCACGCCGAGCCCATCGGATGAATCGGCTAACGCGCCGTCGGGATAGTTGAAGTGTGCGAAGATCGAGACGGGCGGGGGGGCGGGTTCTTCGACTCGCCAGTGCAAGATCAATGCTTCGGATGTGAGATCGAATTTGATGAGTGAAAGATATTTGCCCTTAGCGATGAACGAATTTGATTCCGCTGATTCGACTCGATACAAACGATAGCGCGTGATTCCGCTGTTCCATCGCCATTGATGCACGGGGTCGCCGACTCCGATGATGGGACTTTTTTCCGAGGGATACAACAGTAATGTCGGTTCGTTGGGAATGATGAGACTCTTGTCGCAATCAAAAGTAATTTGACGGATAGGTTTGTTAATTAACGAGCCTGTGTTGTTGAGCAGAGTCGGCGCGCATTGGGCGATGGCAGTTACAGGTTTACGTTCGGGAATTTCAAATATAAAGATCGAATGATTAATGATTGAAGATGGTTTCAGTTCGCGGAAGTAAGCGAAGGCGTTGGCATCGTAAAGCTGCACGCCGCTCAAGTTGCTGGCAGAGATGGCGTAAAGTCCGGGTGCGGGGTCGGCGGGTGAATAAAATGTTGGCTCATTGCGTGGCGGCGGCCAGCCCGGCAGCATGGTGGCGTTGATCCCATAATAACTTGGATCGGCTTGCCCGAAATACGAGAGATAAACTTTTCGCCCGTTGAGGTATCTGCCGAGCGCGGGCAGGTCCTGTCCCCAATCAATATTGGAATCAGAAAGAATCTTGTAGCCGTTCGCGCCGACGAGTTCGTTGAAGTAGGAGAGGAAGTTGGGGGCGGTGAAGAAAGTGGAGAACGAATGAACACTGAACAATGAAACAATGAACAATTTTTTAAAATCCCAACTTCCAACTTCCAACTTCCAACTTCTAACCACCGATGAAGCGATGATATGAACGAGCGGCAGGACGGGCAAGAGATAACGATAGCCGACGTTGAGCGAGGTGAGGCTGGCGGCGAGGCAGTAGAGGAGGGTTGGGATGAAGAGATAAACGAAATGCGTATAGCGTATAGCGTTTTGCGTAACGGAAGGCGCAATACGCAATACGCCGATAACGAACAGCACTAAAACTGGCAACGGCGTTTTGACGAAGAAGACGATGAGATGGTAATACCACCATCCTCTTGTTGAAATTTCTCCAAATAGAAAAGCGTTATGCCCTTCGCTGGCGAGTTGGTTGAGGTGAGTGAGTTCGCTGAAGTATTGGGTGAAGGAGAGAGAGAAGAAATAAGTAGACCACAAAAATAAAAGGCGGCGACGGGGAGATCGGTGGTGGCGAGGGCGGCATGCGCCAGGAGATTCGGTGAGAGGGCGTGTAAAGCGAGCGCGGCGACCCCGCTTCTCCATCCAAACAATTCTTTCGCCCACTTGAAAGTGATCGCGCCGACGAGCAGCCCGATCAATAAAATTGGAAAGCGCGCAAGAAAAACGATTCGTGTTGCGTTGAGCCCACGCTGCCAAAGCAGGTCACGACTCGCGTCATCATATTTATCGGTTGCCCAGCCATCCAGTGATTGCGGGTCGGGCAGATTTGGTTCGAGCATTACTCCGAGTGCGGAGAGCGTTTGCGCGAAAGGCGGATGCCCAAGCGGGATGAGATACCCTGTGCGGAAGAAAGCGTAGCCGCGAAGAATGTAAAAGCCTTCGTCGAAGGTCGGGGAAGTGGAAACGATTTGCGAAAGTGAAAGGGCGAAAAAAAGAATCAGCAATGTGGATGCAATTGCTGATTGACGATTTCTAACTGACGACTGATAACTGTTCACTGATTACTGATCACTGATTTTCTTCTGCGGACTCAGCCGGTGCCGCCACATGAGCCGCCACATATCCTGGATGTTCTGCCACACTTTCATTTTGGTGGCGGTGGGTTTGCGATCATAACGCAAGTCCATCGGCGTTTCACCAAACTTTGCGTTGGGCAGTTGCGAGAGTTTGAGAATGATCTCGGTCATGCACGAGAAGCCTTGCTCGGTAACGAAGTTATCAATGCTTCCCCAGTCGTTGAGCGCGCGCCGCAAAATGCCGGCGCGATACAAACGATAGCCGCACGAAAAATCTTTTACGCCTTTGATGGGCGTGAAGGTTTGAAAGAGAACGCTCACCCCGATGCTGAACAGTTGACGATGTGGCGGGATGCCTGCCATGCGCGCGCCGGGTTGAAAGCGCGAAGCGATCACGACATCGTATCCGGCGTTTAACTTTTCGAGCATCAGGCTCAACTCGTGCGGCTGATGCGAGTTGTCGGCATCCATCGCGGCGATGAGCCCATCCTCAGGGGATGCCGCCACGGCGTGCGCGATTCCCGTTCGCATCGCTTGCGCCAGTCCCATGTTCTTCGGATGTTGAATCAGCTTGCACCAATCTTGGTTAAGGTCGCGCACCACTTGCGCGGTGTTGTCTTGACTTCCGTCGTCAATCACCGTCACGGTGAGATTCGGCAAAGCGTTTTGACGAGTCTCGGCGACGGCTTGAAGCAAGGGCGGCAAGGCTTCTTCTTCGTTGTAGGCGGGGAGGATCAGAATTATTTTTTCGTTACGCATTAATTTGTAACACGAAGGCACGAAGTCTCAAAGACGCGAAGAAAATTATTTTGAGTCTTCGCGCCTTCGTGTCTTGATGTTTTAACGAGTCAATGGCTTGTAATGAATCCGATGTGGTTGATCAGCGTCCGTGCCGAGTCGTCTATGCCGATCTTCTTCGTAATCCGAAAAGTTGCCGTTGAAGAAGTTGACCACACTCTCTCCCTCAAAAGCGAGAATGTGCGTGGCGATGCGATCCAAGAACCAGCGATCATGGCTCACGACGATTGCTGTTCCGGCAAATTCCTCTAACGCCTCTTCCAGTGCGCGCAATGTATTCACATCCAGATCATTGGTCGGTTCGTCGAGCAATAATACATTCGCGCCTTGCTTCAATATCTTTGCCAAATGAACGCGGTTGCGCTCGCCGCCTGACAAACTTCCAACTTTCTTTTGTTGATCGGTTCCCAAAAAGTTGAAACTGGCGACGTAAGCGCGAGAATTCATCTTGCGCGCGCCAAGCGTGATCAACTCCTCGCCGCCGCTGATCTCTTCCCAAACATTTTTCTCGCCGTCGAGTGTGTCGCGCGATTGATCGACGTAAGCCAGTTGCACCGTCTCGCCGATTTTAAATGTGCCGCTATCGGGCTTCTCTTGTGCGGTGATCATTCGCATGAGGGTCGTCTTGCCCGCGCCGTTGGGACCAATGACTCCAACGATACAACCTGACGGTAATTGAAACGTCATGTTTTCAATCAACAACTTGTCATCGTAGGCTTTGGAAACTTTCTTTGCTTCAATCACCACGTCGCCCAGTCGCGGACCGGGTGGGATGTAAATCGTCAGTTCTTCGCGCCGCGCTTCACTCTCTTGGCTCAACAAATTTTCGTACGCGGTGTAACGCGCCTTGCCTTTCGATTGCCGCGCTTTGGGCGACATGCGAATCCATTCGAGTTCGCGCTCCAGAGTCTTTTGCCGTTTCGTCTCAGTGTTTTCTTCTTGTTCGAGTCGCGTTTTCTTTTGATCGAGCCACGAAGAATAATTTCCCTTCCACGGAATGCCATAGCCGCGATCTAACTCCAGAATCCAACCGGCGACGTTGTCCAAAAAATATCTATCGTGCGTGACCGCTATGACCGTGCCTTTGTATTCTTGTAAATGCTTTTCGAGCCACATCACCGATTCGGCGTCAAGATGATTCGTCGGTTCGTCGAGCAACAAAATATCGGGTTCGGTTAACAAGAGTCGGCACAACGCCACGCGGCGGCGCTCGCCGCCGGAGAGAACGGATACAGATGTATCAGACGGTGGGCAGCGCAAAGCGTCCATCGCCACTTCGAGTCGGTTGTCCAAATTCCAGGCATCGTGCTTATCCAGTTCTTCTTGCAAGCGTGTTTGCTCGGCGATCAATTTATCAAAGTCGGCGTCTGGTTCACCGAACTTGGCGTTCACCTCATCAAATTTTGTCAACATCTCTTTGATCGGTGTCACGGCTTCCTCGACAACTTCCTTCACCGTTTTCTGGTTGTCGAGTTGTGGCTCTTGCTCCAACATGCCGACGGTGTAACCTTTAGAAAGCATGGTTTCGCCCAGAAAATCTTTGTCAATGCCCGCCATAATTTTTAGCAACGAGCTTTTGCCCGCGCCGTTTAAACCCAACACGCCGATCTTTGCTCCGTAAAAAAACGAGAGCGAGATGTCGCGGATCACTTCTTTGTTGGGTGGGTAGATGCGCTTGACGCGCACCATGGAATAAATAATTTGGTCTGTCATAATTCTCCGTAGAAGACGTTGCATGCAACGTCTCTACCTAGTATTGCCTTAACTTATCCGGATCATACAACGGGTTCGCCGGTTTCGGCAAGGCGATTAAATTATCGCCGACCCAACCCGAATTTAATTTTTGATTCAATTCCAAAATAGATTTGCTGTCGTTCCCGAAAAACTCTTCGTATAAAACTTGTGATGATAAGAATCCGCTGAAGATGTAATCGTGGGCGGTGATCAAGGTGCTGCCGCCGATGAGCGCGGCAACCAGTGCCACGCTTGTTACTTTGTTCAGCCGCGTGAGCAGTTGTTGGCGCAACCACGTCAAGCCCAACGCTGGAAAGATGAAGATGAAAGCCAACGCGCCGCTGGATCGCAAAAAGTGAGGCGCATCTTTCGACAAGAACGAAGGCACAAGCCACACCAAAAGCCAGACGAAGCACAAGGCGGCAGCCCCGCGAAATTTTTTTTGTAACGCGCCGCTCACGAATCCGATCAGAAAAGGGATCGCCAGCAATATATCAAACACAGGTCGGTTTGAGATGTTGTGACGGATGTTGGCGTCGGCTTTGATGAAAAACATCCGCGCAACCAGAAAGGCTTGAACAAAAATTGTGTTGATGAGTTCGGGTAGTGATTGCCCGGAATAAAACATTGCCAACTGCGTTGGTCTAGCGGCTGAAACAACGGTGTGTGTTGCTTGATACATCCACATCGGCAGTCCGACAAGGGTGATGATCGCCGCCGTCAACAGTATCTCCCACTTGCGTTGAAAAACTTCGCGGCGATCAAAAATGATCAATCCTACGAGTGTAAGCAACAATGCCGGGATGACGAACACGCTTGAGGTGTAGGTGTAAAAAATTGCGCCAAAGACGATGCCAGTCAGTATCCAATAATGCAGGCGCCCTGTGCGCCACGCCAAAATTGCAAAATAAAGGGCGAGGCTGATGACGACGGGCACCAAAATGGATCGCGTTGCCAAGCGACCATGATAGATACCCCAAACACTGATGGCGCAAATAAACGCGGTGAGCAATCCGATTTTTCGATTGAAGAGTTCTCGCGCCAATAAATATACGCTTATCACCAATGCCAAGCTGATCGATTCTGTCGCCACGCGCAGCGCGCCCGGCGTGGGTCCGAAAAAATAAATTGGCACTGCCATGATGTAAAAGATCAGCGGTTCGTTGCCGTCATACACCAGAAGATCGGGCAGCTTGCCGCGCAAAATATCTTGCGCCACCAAACCGCTGATGGCTTCGTCGAGATGTAATGCTCGCGGGTATTCGTTGATCTGCCAATAACGAAACACGGCGGCAAGAAGAACAATCGCCGCCAACGTTGCGAGTTCAAAGCGAATGGATTTTTTGGAAAGCATCAGGCGAGTGCGGGACATAAATCACCGTTAGCGGTTGGCTAACGGTGATGGAATTTTACTCTATCTCTCGTTTCGCTTTTTCGATCAGTTCTCTTGCCCACGTCGTGTCGTTCTCGTTCAACGGCGGCGCGGGTGGTTGGCTGTAATCTAAACTGAGATCATATCTGGCTCGGGCATACACCTCATGCAGAATGTCGTTAAGTTCTACTTGGGGTTGCGGGTCGTCGGGTAAAAGCGGTAAGTTGAAGGAGGGAATCTTTTTGCGTAGATTGAAAGGGAATAGCCGCCCACGATCTTCGTGAGCGATCAAAATTCGGTAATCGCTTTGTACTTTGTTTACCAGCGGCATCTTTTCGCCCGCCCGTAAAAGATCGATCTCAACCAGATGCGTTTCACTGGCGAGGACGCGACTGCGTTTCTTGAGATAAGTTTTGCGCCCTTCATCGTTTAGTTTGTTAGCGGGCGAGAGCAATTCTACGACGGTGACAATGATTCGGGTTTGGGTATCGTGGATTTCTAAATAGCTTTCAGTGATTTCATCTTCAAGGGGTATCGCAACCTCTAAGACATCCACATCGCCGAGCGGCAAGATATCTTGAGGATAATCGGGGCGTGAAGTCGAGATCGTTAAATCGGGTCTGCCGACGAACACGGTTTCATCAATGGTGAGGGTGTAGGCGCGTTGCTCTAGCCGCACATAGTATTTAGGTGAGAGTTTGAGCGACAGCACATCGCGGATGGCGGCGATGAGGCTATTATGCACATCGGGCCAAATTGACGGATGTTCGAGATACGGGTCCATACCCGGAAATGGGGAACGCATATATGTATTTTACAACCCCTTCTTCATTTCTTCTACTGCAAGATGCCGCGCATTAAATCCTGCACCACCAAGCCGTTGATCACTTCATCGTAATGAATCGCTTTGGGATATTCGTTGATCTGCTAATAACGAAAAGCGGCGGCAAGTAGCACGATTGCCGCCAGCGTCCTGAGTTCGAGCCAAATTGTTTTGCGTTGCATGCAAAAGTGATTATATGGAAATTGAGG
>JACRLA010000010.1:0-640 GCA_016215145.1 Chloroflexota bacterium | reverse complement strand
CTAAACAAAGATCCAGGTAATTTAGCTGCGTTATCGTCAATTCTGGTCATATCAATAAAAGTACCATCTTGAAAAAGTCTCACATAGGGCTTTTCATCAATTAGAATAAACTCTAACCTAACACTATGTTTTTTACTTAAATCAAATTCTAAAGGTGGATTATAACTGCTAAGACCTTGAACTCTACCCGCACCACCATTTTGAACTCTATATAATTCAAGGTGAGGAACACCATATCCTGTAACTAAAAATGCTCCGGCTTTAATATCATATGCTACCTGTGGCGTAGATATGCCAGCCGAAACTATGCTTAACCATTTTCCAACAATATCATCACCAAGATTCGAATACGATTCGTCAGGATTTACTTTAAGAAAAACATCTGATGATACTGCCCAAGGCCCATTTCCTTCTGTAATGTGAAAGGGTGAACTTGGTCTATGGAACCCATGTTTGTCGTTAGTATTTGTTAGTGGAGGAGGAACCCCTTCCATATGAGCATGATAAACATAACCTCCTCCAAGTTTTCCGGTAGGATCCAAGATAATTTCAAAATTTGATTTTGGTCCAACATAATATGGGGGTCCATCGGTCATACCGCTTTTAATATAGTTTTGAGGATCGATTTTGAATGAAATGG
>JACRLA010000137.1 GCA_016215145.1 Chloroflexota bacterium | reverse complement strand
CACGCGGCGCGGCAGAGGACCGCATCAACGCGCTCGCCATGTTTCCATCTTCAACACGGATCGGTCCGCGCCAATCGCCATGACCATGATCGGGCCAGCTCGCCCATAACATTCCTTGATCTTGCGCGGCGAGAGTCGGCACGATGGAAGATTCTTCGGCGTTGATGTAAAACAATTTGGGTCGCGTACCTTGTTCCGGTTTGCGAGCGCGCACTTGTTGTGTGGCAATCGCTCGGGCAATCTCCGATTTTGCGTCGTCGAGATCGCCGGCGAGTATGGCGTGTTCGGGGCAGACGATGACGCACGCCGGTTCGAGTCCTACTTCGACTCGGTGCGCGCAGTAATGACATTTGGCGGCGGTGCCAGAATTTGGGTCAATGTAGATTGCATCGTAGGGGCAAGCCTGCATACAGGCTTTGCAACCGATACAGCGCGACGAATCAAATTCGACAATGCCATCTTTGCGTTGATACATCGCCGTTACCGGGCAGATGCGGACACACGGCGGGTTGGCGCAGTGGTTACAGCGTGTCACCTGAAAGTAACGGCGTGTGTCGGGGAAGATTCCCTTCTCGGTGTATTTAACCCAAGTGCGGTTCACGCCAACGGGAACTTCGTTCTCGCTCTTGCACGCCGTTGAGCAAGCGTGACAGCCGATGCACTTGCGGTTGTCAATTAAGAAACCATAGTTCATTCAGCCTCCATAAACCGGCGTTAGCCAAGTGCAAGAAACACTTGGCCGCCTTCCATATCTACGCGATGCGTCTTAATCGCAACGTCCGCCGGACCGCGCAGACGCTCGCCACTGCACACATTAAATTGACTGCCGTGCATGGGACAGGTGATGACCGTGCCGTCGAGTGCGCCCTCCGATAGCCGCGCGCCAGCGTGAGGACAAACATCTTCGGCGGCGAATACTTTGCCGTTGAAGTGATAGACCGCCACCGGACCAATCGGCAAATCGCCAAGACGAGCGATCACGCCTAATCGCCCAGCGAGATCCGCGATGTCGCAAATCCGCATGCGCCGTTTGCCGGGAGCGCTTTGCCAATCTTTGAGTTTCTTTTGCAACTGCGTTGCCAACGCGCCGCGCGAAGCGACCAAGTCGAAGCCGGCTGCTTCGGCTCGCTCCCAAATCGTCCGACTAGGATTAGACACGAATGCTGCTATCAACGTTGTGGGCAATTGTGTTTTCCATTGTCTCACTGCTTCTAGTGCTTCGGGATTCTCGGCGTCTGCCACGATGACCATCGGGGTGGGATCAAAGTTCGCCGCACCCACTGACTTGAATGATGTGAATGTCGCGCCGAGGGCTGCCGCCGTTCGATTAAGTTCCCTCAAGACAAGAATGTCGTCGGTGATGGCTATGATTCGCAAAGTTTCCATACTCCATTGCTATGCTAAAATAAATTTATGCCTGACGAAATGAAATGCTTACATTGCCAAGGCGAATTGCATCGTGATAAAACCGCTTACACAATTAATCGTAACGGCTATCACTTGATCATTGACAATGTATCTGCCTGGGTTTGCTCTCAATGCGGCGAGCCTTTATTTGATGAAAAACAAGTAGACGCAATTCAAAAAATTATCCGCAAAATGGATGCCGACGTTCCATTAGTGGCGCAAGTCGCCGCTTAAAGCATTTTCAATGTTTCTCGCCAATCTTTTACTTTAATCCCCGTAAGATTAGTCGTCGTTTCTCCCCAATCTCGCTCAGGTTCACTCTCTAACACAGCATGTTCGATCACGTCGTCGCGCACGCGAAATGTGGCGCGCAGTTGATACTCGCCCACTGTTAATTCTTCGGCGCGGATGAACACGCCGCGCGAAATTGTGGCGCGCAGTTGATACTCGCCCACTGTTAATTCTTCGGCGCGGATGAACACGCCGCGCGAAATTTTTAGAGACTTCATGGGCTTCGCGCCGTTCTGGTGCATCGCTAACCAGTTATACGATTTCAGCCGTTTACCGACCTCTTTAATTTTCTCTTCTTCAACAGGAGTTAAGTTGCCTGGCTCAAGCGGACGTTTAAGGACGCGGGCAAACTCTTCGATCATCATTCGTTGAACTTCTTGTGGCGAGATGGGGAGCGGAAGTTCGCTCCACAATGTTGTGACTCGCTCGCGCAATGATTGAGAAGCGAGACGGCGAAACGATTCCGACGGCGCGCGCCACGCCTGAGTCATCACGTTGTAATCAAAGTTGAACAAGATGTTGCCGACCACCACCGCCGACTCGCCGATGCGTCCGCCGCCGATCCCGGCGATGCGTTTGCCGTCAGGGCGACCGCTAGGGTCGCGCCCTACTTCGATCTCATTCTCATCGCGCAGTTCTGCGTTCAGCCCAAGCGATTTCAATGTGGCAACAGGCGCGGCAAGCAGGCGGGCGTAAACGTCGGTGATGATGGCGGGCAGGCGCGTGTGGTGAAAGATGCACTGATAAAAAAGTTGGTTGACGTCGAGATACGTTGCGCCACCGCCCACGCGCCGCCGCACAATGGGCAGACTCATGCGCGCGCAGGCTTGACGATCTAAAACCGAGTCTAATTCTTGGTGATAGCCGATGCACAGATACGGTTGAAGCGGTTGAGCAAAAATAATTGTGTCAGGTGACTCGGCAGTCATGGTCTCGGCGAGGGCGTGATACACGGCTTGGGTGTTAAGCCAGTGCGTAGTGCCGAGAGAGAGAAGACGGATGGGCGGGGGCATGGGGTAGGTGGCGGATGGTGAAGCGTGATGAGTGATACGTGATGAGTGATACGTGATACGTATTTCGTATTGCGTATTCCTTTGCTACGCAAAACACGATATGCAATACGCTATACGCTGCTGTACGCCATTCCCCACACTTCTTCTAGTCGCATCTGTTGACGAATCTGAATCAAATCGTCTTCATCCGGTTGGATGGGGTAATCACGAAAGTCTTCGCCGGGGCGATACGAGCCGTAAGGACGATTGCACGCCATCACTCCGTTTTTATCGGGGCAGCCATTGGTCATAAACGGCATTCCGGTATTAATGGCGACTTCAACCATCATGTCGGGCGCGTGAATAGCCGCGATCTCGCCCACGCTGTCGAACTCGATCACCTCACGCGGCAGATCACGATTCTCGATGAGATATTTAATTAACTGAATCCGTCGCCAACGGTGAAGCGGCGCGCGCGGCGCGTGCTGCATGTCGGTGCCGGGTTCGGGGTTGAAAGAAAATAAATATCCGGCGATCTGTTCTGACTTGAGTTGATAGAAAAGATTCACCAGTTCGAGATCGGTTTCACCCAAGCCGACGATGATGTGGCAATTCACTTTCATTGCCCCAAACAGTTGGCGCGCGGCGCGGACGATGTGCCAGTGGTATTCCCAAGTGTGCGGTCCGCGTGTGCCTTTGCCGCGCGTGTGATAGAAAACTTCTTCGGATGCCGCGTCCAAACCCACGCCGATAATATCGGCGCCGGCGTCTTTGATTATGTGTAAACGCTCTTCGTTCAACGTGGTCGCCGAGACCAGCGCCGAGATCGGCACGTCACTTAAACGGCGCACGCGCTTCGTCATATCAATCAGGTCATCGTAGGCGCGATGATCTTGCACTTGGGCAATACACACTCGCCCAACGCGATCTTGATGCTCAGCAATTTTCTCGGCGACGAGATCGGTGGGGAAGAGGGGCCACGCCACGCGGATGAACGTGTTGTCTTCGGGGACGCCGGGTCGCTCGCGGGCGAGTCCGCAATAAGTGCAGTTGGCGTAGCATCCTTCGGGATAATTTTGCAAAAGGTTGATGCAGCCACAATGCGCGTCACGAAACAGGCGACCCTTCTTCAATCCCAATTCAATCGCCGCCGCCATCGACAGGCGGACGTAGTCGGGGCTGATGTTTAATTGTTCGGCTTGTTCGAGAGAGGAGAGAGAGACTTTTGCCATGTTCTTGGCTGATGGCTTATAGCGAATGGCAGATGGTTGACCGCAAGTGATACGCCATCTGCTATTTGCTATCGGCTATCAGCTACCAATTAACTCCACAGCACGCATCCACGAACTTCGGCGTCATGCCGCGCTCGCGGGCGTAAGCGATGATGCCTTCGGCAGGGAAAGCAATGCCGTTGAATCCGGCGTCTACTGCGGCGCGATCAATTTCAACTTTAATTTTTCCGAGTGGGCGGGCGCAGCCTAACATCACAGGCGTATCGGGTAGGGTGCTGCGCGCTAAGGTGAAGAAGGAAGAAAGTTCGTCAACGGTTGGCGGCGTCACCCCGATCATCGGCGTTCCGGTCAACGGCATCAAGATCACCAGCACTAAAAATTTCCGCGCGTGGCGGGCGATCATCTCTAATGCCTTCCACTCGCCGCGCATCTTGCCGTGATGCAATCCCAAAATAATGTGCGGCACGGCGGGGACGTGATGACGTTCCAATCGCTCCAACACCGTTTCGTATTCTGCCGCCGTTGTGTTGAGGTGATACACGTCGCGGATCGTTTCGTCGTCGCCGATGATGTCAACCATCGCGCCATCAATTCCCACTTCGGCGAGCGCGGCAACGGTTTCTTCGTCGGGCAAGCCGGGGTGAACGCGAATGGTGAAGTCGAGTTCGCGGCGAGCGCGAATGAGATCGGGGATGTGACGCAGTAGTGGGACGCGCCCATGTTTGTCGGAGCCGCCGGAGATCAACACGCCGCGCGTGCCGCGTCCGGCGAGATCGCAGCACAGATCGAAAAGTGAGCCGTCGAACTTTGGCAAAGCGGTCATGCCTTGCAAAACTTGCATTTGACAGTGATCGCAGGCGAGCGCGCATTCGGTACCGGTCACGCTGACCGAGGCAAAATGTGTGACCTCTTGCGTGGTGTATTCGGTTGTTTTGAATCGCTTGAGTCCGGGTGCGTGGAAGACGATCTCTCTTGCGCTCTTTGTGATCTCGCCGTAGTTCAACTGCGACGAGATCGAATCTCTTTCAAACATGCGCGCCCTCCGGCGTGACGAAGCATCCGTAGGGGTCGGCGCGTGATGCCGACTCGGCAACGCGCGCGCGGCGGATGGCTTGCTGGATCGTTTGCGTGAGTGGATCGAAGGGGAGTGACGCCAGATCGTTTGTGCGTTTGGCATAAACGGATTCGAGTGTGGCGACCACGGCTTTTGGATCGGCGGTGTGCCAGCGCAGTGAGGCTTCGAGATCGGCAACTGCGCCCTCGGCAGCAAAAAAATCTCCGCCGATCATGATGGCTTTGATCGTGTTGCCCGCCAATGTCAAGCGCACGTCAATCAATCCATTGGGCGTTTTAATTTTTGCCGAACCCTGCGCGTCTGGCACGGCGGTGGTTTGATTCACCCATTCGGCGGTGTCGTATTTTTGAGATTGGAGATCGGC
>JACRLA010000136.1 GCA_016215145.1 Chloroflexota bacterium | reverse complement strand
TGCTTGCGAAGTTTAACGCGATCCCCCAACGCAATTTCGAGAGGCATGAAAAGATTATAGCAGAGCAGCTACTCAAGCGTCATTGCGAGGAGCGTTCTGTGCGACGAAGCAATCTCTAAGCGCGACCGAGATTGCTTTGCGAAGCACTCGCAATGACGAGGATGCAGAGTAGTTATAGAGCGTGATGCTATAATCGCCTCATGCTTGGATTATCTATTCCCGAACTCATCACCAATGCCATCACGCTCATCATCGCCATCACCGTTCACGAATTCGCCCACGCCTACGTCGCCGATCAATTAGGCGATCCACTGCCGCGCAGCCAAGGCCGCGTCACCCTCGATCCTCGCTCGCATCTCGATCCCATTGGATCGTTGATGATGGTCTTCGTCGGTTTCGGTTGGGGTCGCCCCGTGTTGACCAACCCTTTCAACTATCGCATGTCTGTCCGCAGTGGCATGGCAATCGTCGCCGCCGCCGGACCCTTCTCCAATTTTATTTTGGCGATGCTCGCCGCCATCCCGTTTCGTTTGCGTTGGATCAGTTCCACCACTTTCGCCAACGACATTAGTTTTTTGCCATCCTTCGCCGATTTCCTTTTCATGTTCATCTGGTTAAACATCGGCTTGATGTTGTTCAACCTGATCCCCATCGCGCCGCTCGACGGATTCAAAGTTGCCCTCGGCGTTCTGCCCGACGAGTGGGCGAACAAATTGGCGACGCTCGAACAATTTGGACCCATCCTGTTGATGGTGGTGTTGATCGGCGGGCGCGGCATTCTCGGTTTGCTTATGTCGCCGTTGCAGCAAACGATCTTCAGTCTCCTCATCGGGCGATGATCGTTGGCGCGCGTTACCGTATTTGGCAATTTGGGCGATTGATCAGCGCGCGGATGCCAAGCGACTCCCTCGCCGAAATTAAAAAGGTGCTGCCGCCACCGTTGTTTGAACTTTTTATCCACATGCGACCCTCCGATCAATTTCACTCCTACTGCGTGCGTCAAATGCTAATCGAGCGCGGACACACCCACCCCGATCTTCTTTCTGCCGCGCTGCTGCACGACGTGGGCAAGGCAAAGATGCCGTTGATGATCTGGGAGCGAGTGCTGATCGTTCTCGGATTTAAATTTTTTCGTCATCGCGCCATTCAACTGGGACGCCGCCACCCCACACCTTTAACTCGATCCTTTGTCGTCGCCGTGCAGCATCCCGCCTGGGGCGCCGACATGGTGAACGCGGCTGGCGGCAGCCCCGTCCTCGTCGAGCTCATCAAACGGCATCAAGACAAAATTGAATCGAAAGATGAACTGAGTGAAATGCTATATGCGTTGCAAGAAGCGGATAATTTAAATTAGAAAACCCCAAATCCCCAAATCCCAAAATCCCAACTTCCAATCTCCAACATCCAACATCCAATCTCCAATTACTAATTACCAATTCCTATGTTAACTCTCACCCTCATCGGTCTCGGACGACTCGGAACAAGTTTAGGTTTTGCCCTCAAACGCAAAAAAGATATTGAAGTGCGAATCATCGGGCACGATTTAATTTTTGAAAACGCCAAGCAAGCCGAGAAGCAAGGCGCGGTTGATAAAGCCGAATGGAACTTGCCCGCTTCGTGCGAAGAGGCTGACATCATTTTTTTGTGCGTGCCGCTCTCGGCATTGCGTGAAGTGATAGAGCAAGTTGCGCCGTTGGCAAAAGAGGGCGCGGTCATCGCCGATGTCTCGCCGCTCAAGGCGCGCGCGTTGGAGTGGGCGTCGGAATTGATTCCGGGTGGGCGGCATTACGTCAGCACCTATCCCGCGCTCAACCCTTCGTATCTTTACGATGGCGATTCAACTCCGCGCGCCGATCTGTTTGAGTCGAGCGTGTGGGCATTGGTGGCGGGCGTGGATACATCACCCGAAGCAGTGAAACTAATTGGCGGCATCACCCAACTTGCGGGCGCGATTCCGTTTTTCATCGGCGCGGACGAGTTTGATTCGCTTTCGTCGGGGATGAACACCTTGCCCGCGCTGACGGCGGCAAGTTTAATGTTGACGTTGTGACAGAAGCTGTGCGACGGCAAGCGCGCCCGTTGAAATGTCAAACGCAGAATCGGCGGTGAGCGCGGCGATTTTAAATCGCGCCAGCACCTTACACGATCTCGACGTGCTGATCGCTCAACTTAAATCACTGCGTGATCTGATCGCCAATGGTGATGCCGAAAAACTTGGAGCCTTGATGAACGAAGGCGCACAGATTCGCCGCGTCTGGTTAGAGAAACGCCGCGCCGCAAATTGGGCAGCCGAAGAAATAACTCGCACCGAAATGCCAAAGGCGAGCGACTTTTTGAAACAGTTTATCGGGATTGGAAGGAAGTAGGTGGTTGGGTGGTTAGGTTGTTGGGTGGTTAGGTGGTTGGAGATTGGAGATTTTAATTTTGGGATTTTGGAGTTTGGGATTTGGGATTTTTTTGTTATATCGTCGAGTGTTCAAATAAAACTTTATATACCGGTTGGACAACCGACGTGACTCGCCGCGTGAAGATGCACAACGCCGGGCGCGGCGCAAAGTACACGCGGATGCACCGTCCGGTGCGCTTGGTGTATTCGGAAAAATTAAGAACGCGGTCAGCGGCGCAGAAGAGGGAGTTGGCGATCAAAAAATTGTCGCGCGCGAAAAAGTTGGAACTTATTCGTGATGCGTGAGACTTATACAAAACACGTCAGCGTCATTGCGAGGAGCGTTCTGTGCGACGAAGCAATCTCAACGCGTGACCGAGATTGCTTCGTGAAGAACACTCGCAATGACGTTAGCAGCTCAAGGTGCGTAAGTCCAAGACAGATTCACGCATCACGTATCACGCATCACAGAATCTACTATGCCTTCTAAATCCCAATGGATCACCGACGAACTTTCATCTCTTAAGCAGCAAGGACTGTATAACACCATCCGCACCATCGGCTCGCCGCAGGGCGCGTGGTTAACTGTTGACGGCAAGAAGGTTTTAAATTTTTGCTCCAATAATTATTTGGGTTTAGCCAATCACCCAAAAATTTTGGCGGCGGCGAAGAGCGCGATTGAAAAATATGGCGTGGGTCCTGCCGCCGTGCGCTCCATTGCCGGAACAATGAGCTTGCACGTTGAACTGGAACAACGTCTCGCCAAGTTCAAAGGCGCAGAAGCCTGCATCACATTTCAATCGGGCTTCATGGCGAATCTCGCCACTGTTCCTGCGCTCGTTGGCAAAGAAGACGTGATCTTCTCCGATGAATTGAATCATGCCAGCATCATTGATGGTTGTCGTTTGTCGGGCGCGAAGGTTGTGCGCTATGGGCATAACAACATTCAAAGTTTGCGCGAGACGATTGCCAATGAAAAGAAGATCGGTTTTCGCCGCGCGATGATCATTAGCGATGGCGTGTTCAGCATGGATGGCGACGTGGCGCCGTTGAAAGAATTAGTTGAGGTTGCCGACGAAGAAGGCTATCTCTTAATGGTGGACGATGCACACGGTGAAGGTGTGTTAGGCAAAGGCGGGCGCGGCATCGTAGACCATTTTAATTTGCATCACCAAGTGGATGTTGAGATCGGCACGCTCTCTAAAGCCTTTGGCGCAGTCGGCGGATGTGTGGCGGGCGATGCCACTCTGATCGAGTGGCTGCGTCAACGAGGTCGCCCCTTCCTCTTCTCCAGCGCCATGACCGTCCCCGATGTTGCCGCCTGTCTCGCCGCGATTGATCTGCTTGAAGAATCAACCGAGTTGGTGGATCGACTCTGGGCTAACGCAAAATACTTTAAAGCGGAGATGAAGACTCTCGGCTTTGATACGGGAGTTAGCACCACGCCGATCACGCCGGTGATGCTGGGTGAGGCGCCTTTGGCTCAACAGTTCAGCCGCGCGCTTTTTGAAAACGGAGTCTTTGCGATGGCGATTGGCTTCCCCACAGTGGCGAAAGGCAAAGCGCGTATCCGCGTAATGATCTCGGCGGCGCATAGTAAGGATGATTTGGATAAAGGGTTGGAGATTTTTAAGAAGGTGGGCAAAGAGTTGGGATTGGTTAAATAAAAAGCGGCTCTGCTTGAGTGCCGATGACCACCGTTGAAAATTCAACGGAGTGGGGCGTTCTCCGAACGCCCAGCAGTCTCAAGACTAACGATACCGCTAAACCTGAGTCTAACACCATTTTCGTGACTACTCTTATCCGTGATTGCGAGCGCACTTTGCGAAGCAATCTCGGTAACGCCAAGATCTCCTAGTTCTTTAAGAACTCGGAGATCTGCCCGCGATG